>JAFGWA010000086.1 GCA_016937715.1 Candidatus Goldiibacteriota bacterium | reverse complement strand
GTCGTTCTCACAAACAACATAATAACACAAGTGAGCAGTGGGACTTTTTGTTACTTCAAATGTTGCACTTCATCTTACAATTTTTAGGCATTATTTCCAGAAAGGCGGGCTGTCAGTTTTTCTTATGAAAAACAGCAGCCATTTCACCTTCGGCAAGGTCAACAGCGCTTTTATTTTCAAGGTTTTTAACCGTGGGGTCGGCCCCCGCCCTTAACAATTCCTCTGCTATTTCCTTATTACCGGACCTTACCGCGTTTATAATGGGAGTATCCCCGTATTTATTGCTTACATTTACGTATGCTCCGGCTTTTATTATGTCCCTTACCGCTTCCACGCTGCCTTTTTCAGAAGCAAGCAATAACGTTGTATTTAAAAGCACATCCCTTCCGTTTACATCCCCGTTCGCGTCAATAAGTTTTTTCATTATATTCCTGAAACCTTTTTCAGCCGCGCCCATAACCGGGGTTGTGCCAAAAAGATTTTTTGCGTTTGGCGACGCCCCGTTATTAACAAGCATATCCACAATTTCAGGATGATTGTGTTCCACGGCAAAATGAAGCGGGGTATATCTTCCAAAACCCTTCGCGTTTACATTAGCGCCGGCCGAAATAAGTTTTTCAGCTATCTTAGCATGGCCGTTTTTAGAAGCAAAATGAAGGGCCGTATAGGTGCCAAACCCGCGTTCGTCCACATAAGCTTTCCTTTTTATAAGTTCTTCCACAATGGCGGTTTTCCCTTTTTCAGCGGACCTTATTAAAATAGTATTCCCTTTAATATCTTTGATGTTGTGCTGCGCTCCCGCCTCTATAAGTTCCTTGACCATCTTTAAGTCAGCGCGCTCCGCGGCAATCATAAGGGCGGTGGCTCCGTTTATATCCGCCGCATTGGCATTGGCTTTATAATTAAGCAGAAGGGTTACCATTTTAATATTGCCCCTTTTTACCGCCACTATAATCGGGCTTTCTCCGTCGTTATTTTCATCGTTTACCCTGGCCTTTGCCGAAAGCAGTTCTTTGACCGTTTCATAATGTTCATTTTCAACGGCAAAAATCAGCGCGGTGTAATTACCCATGCCTTTTATATTCGGGTCAGCCCCTAAAATAATAAGCTCCCTGCAGATATCCGTGTCACCGCGGATTGAAGATATTATCAGCGCGGTATTGCCGTCATAATCCGTGCCGTTTATTTCAGCTCCGGCTTTTACAAGCTGCCTTATAATTTCCAGATTCCCTTTTTCCGCGGCGGCAAGCAGTGCTGTTTTTCTTGAAGATGTTTTGGCATTTACGTCCGCCCCCGACCTTAGAAGCACCCTTACAATATCAATATTTTCCCTGGACGCGGCCATTACAAGCGGCGTATTACCGTCCATATTTTTCGCGTTAATGTCAGCGCCGGCTTTTATCAGTTTTTCCGTAAATTCCGCCGAAGCGTCCGCCTGAATCGCAAGAAGCAGGGGGGTATTTCGTTCAAAATCTTCGTCGTTTACATCGGCTTTAGCGTCAATTATTTCAGAGGCTATTTCCATATTACCTTTTTTTATCGCCTGAATAAGTTCCGAAATTCCGGATTCCTTGTTTTCCACCCTTGCGCCGGCCCTGACAAGCGCTTTTATAATTTCAGTGCTGCCCCTTTCAATCGCAAGGCTTATGGCGGAATAACTGCCGAACCCTTTGGCGTTTGGATTGGCGCCCTTTGATAAAAGCATATTTACTTCTTCAAGGCTGGTTTTGAAAACCGCGCTTAAAAGCTGTTCTTCAAGCCCCCCCATTATTCAACCGCCTCTTTTGCCGTAAGCAGAATGCCTATTTTCTGCTGCGTACGGTTTTTTATAAACGTGCAGTTTACAACAAGCACTTTTGCTTCGCCGCCTTCGTTAACTTCCACCCGAAGGTCATTTGAAACTTCCGAACCGAATGTAAGCTTCATAATAACTTCTTTTACAGTCGCGGGGATTTCCAGTCCTGAAAACGGGGTGTTAAAAGCGCCCGCATTTTTCATCCCAAGTATTTTATATGCCTTTTCATTTATCAGGCGCAGATTCCCCGAAACATCAAATATTACCACCGCTTCATTAAAACTGCCGCACAGGTCCCTGGCAAATTCCTTTACCAGCCCCAGTTCCGTGGTTTTCATAAGTATTTCGCCGTTTAAATAATTTTTTTCTTTTTCAAGTTCCTCTTTTTCTTTTAATTCCACGTTTGCTTTTTCGGCAAGGTAGCTGCTGTGAAGCGCCACGATAAATATAAACGGAATGTTAAGAAGCGTTTTTTCGGAAAACAGATTATATCCTTCGCCGCCGGATATGTACCTTATATAAAGATAGACGGCGTTTACGACAAGGGCTATCAGAATGCTTAATTTAACAGACTGGCTTAACGCGGCCATAAAGATTGTCAGAAAAACAGCCAATACAAACTGAATATCAAGCTGGGAATAGATGTGCGATGATATTACGATAAAAGAAATGTCCATCATAAAAATCAGATAGTGCAGCCTTACTCCCGTATAATTGGAAGCGGGAATTGATATAAACAGAAAATTGCTTAACGCAATCAGCACAATGAAAACAATTGAGACTAAAGGGTCTTCGGCAATTACTTCATGATTGTAAAACGCCAGAAGCACGATGGAAAGCGAGAGTATTGCCCTTATGTAAACAATGTACCGTTTTGAATCATCGGCGGAATTTTTCAAATACAACTCCTTTCGCGGCTGCCTGCTTGCTTATTTTCTGTCCAGGATTTCCTTTACCTGTTCAATAAGTTCGTACGGGTCAAAAGGTTTTATTATGTAATCATCCGCGCCTGACTGCAGCCCCTCTTCGGCGTCGCCTTTTTGGCCTTTGGCGGTAAGCATTACTATCTTTGTGCTTTTAAACAGGGGGTTTTTTCTTATTTCCACGCATGTTTCATACCCGCTTAATCCCGGCATCATTATATCAAGCAGTATAATATCCGGTTTCTTTTCCGTTTTCAGTTTATCAAGGCATTCTTCCCCGCTGTTGCATTCAATCACTTCATAATTGGCAAGTTCAAAGGATATTTTTACTATTTTTACTATATCCGGCTCGTCATCCACTACCATGATTCTTGTTTTCTCAGACATTTTCCACCTCTTTATTTTGAAATAAGTTTAAGATAAAGCCAAGATGCCGCCGCCACAAGCAATGACGCAACAAAGAAACACGTAAAAGAAAATGCCTTAAGCAAAAGCAGCGAGTTTTTTACAGCTTTAATAGACTCCTTAACAATTTCTGTTTTCTGAGGGTCAAGAAATACGCTTTCTTCGGAGAACATCTGAATGTTTCTGCCTAATTCGGGTAATAATACAACAGAGGCGTAAAAATGCGCCAGCGCCGCCGCCGCGAGAAATGCCGCAGAAATAAGGGGCAAAACCCAGTAATTGTTTTTTTCCTTCACTATGCCGGTTAACTTTCTGATTGCTCCGGACATATATAATGCCGCGGCAGCAAGAAGCAATAAACCCACTTCATAAATTATGACATCAACGCTCATTTTACGCTCCTGTATTTTTCAAGTTCATCAAGCAGTTTTCCGAATTTCATAACCGCCGCCACGCATAAAGCCGCGGAAACAAAGAGAAAAACATACGCGCCCATCTGTATCAACGAATTAACTTCGGGATTTTTTATAAAAACAGCAGACCTGAAAAACAAAAGGACAGAATATATCAGTATCCCCGACGGCGCCGCCATCATAAGCCCATAGTACGTCGCCTTATTAAAAACAACGCTGTATCTTCTTGCAATCATGCCGAAAATAATAAAACCCAGCCAGAACAAAACGCCTCCCGCTACCGCCATTATAAGACTGTAAGCCTGTAACAATTCTTCCGTCATCTGCCCACCTTCGCGTTAAATTTGCTTATATTACCTTGTGCTGGCCCATATCTTTTCAATTACCTGCGCTGACTTTGTCTTTCCCACTATTTCCGAAAAAGAATTTTCAAGGGAATTTAACAGCAGGATAAACTCTTTCATACCCATCCTGTTCCTGTCTATTCCATGTTTTTTAAATTCGCTGTCCACTATCGCCAGCCCTATATTGCCAAGACTTTCAGCAGCAACCCTTCCAATTTCCGGGGTCTTAAACCTTGACCTTTTCAGCAGGCCGGCAGCCAAAAGCCCAAACAGCGCGGTTTTCGCTTCCTTTTCGTCAATACCTGAATGTTCAAGCACAAAATCAATATTATTGCTGCCGTCAAAAGCCGCCATAAGGTTCCATTCGCGGCTTAGAAAATCAACAGACACTTTTTTGTTTTCGGAGAACGTTGAAATCTTTAAAACTTCCCTGCCCAAAAGAAGGTAATCGGAAATGTCCATACCCGCGTCAAGCAGTTTTCTTGAACTTTCAAGTATAATATTTTCAACGGAAATATTCAGCGGCTGTTTTTCCACGTCGCGCGTCTCTTCAAAATAAAAAGAACCTTCATCAATTACAAGAAGCATTTTATAAAGCGCTTCTTTAACCTCTGCGGAATCCGCTTCCCGCGCGAAAGTAACAGCGCCTTCAAATATATGAATAAGCCCTTTGGCTTTATTGTGGTCAACATTAAGAATCCCGGTTTTTTGATAGTTGCAAAGAAGCCTTAACATACCGGCAACGCTTATGCTGTTTACAGTTCCCTTCATTCCTTCCTCCTTTAAAACCCTTTATATATACATATATTACATCACTTTAACGCACTAAACAAGCACTTTTCAAACGTAAAAAAACGGTTGAAAACGGCTGCTTTATTTACCCCTGATTTTCATCCATTTCCGAACCGTCAGGAAGAAGTCCGGTTCCCGGAGACTCTCCTTTTTCTAAAATCCTGTACCTTAAACATTTTTTATACTCCGAATTACAGTACTTTTCGGTAAGTTGTTTCTTCTTTTCCGTGTCTTTTAACCTGCCCATTACAAAACATCCCTGTGCTTTATCGCATTTTTCACTTTCATTTTTTATCGGCAGTATTATATTAAAAACCGCGCCTTTCCCCGGCCCGTCAGATTCAGCCCAGATAGCGCCCCTGTGCGCTTCCACTATATTTTTGGAAATGGCAAGACCAAGCCCTATGCCATACCCGCGGTTCTTGATATTTTTCACCTGATAAAACCTTTCAAAGACCTTATCAAGATTTTCTTTCGTAATACCCGGCCCCCCGTCTTTTATGGCTATCCTAAGGTATTCTTCCCCTTCATCAAAAGACGCGTCCGCGTAATCAGGCGCGTGCAGCTGCCGGCCGGCTATCTTTTCCATATCAATTATAATTTTGGTTTCTTCAGGGCTGAATTTTATTGAATTGTTAATGATATTTATTAAAACCTGCGAAAGCCGCATAGGGTCAACCGGCAATACCGGAACAACACCGTCCGGATTGACTATCACCTGAATTTTCTTCTGCTGCGCCACGGATGAAATGTCTTTCACCGTGGACTCTACCACGTTTTTAATATCGGTATCTTTCTTATCCACTGAAAAAGTGCCTGATTCAATCTTGGAAAAATCCAGCAGTTCATTTATAAGGGAAAGCAGGCGGTTGGAATTATTTCTGATGATTTCAAGGTATTCTCTCTGCTGGTCTTCAACTTTACCCCCCACACCCTTTAATAGAAAAGCCACAAACCCCTTTATTGAAGTCAAAGGCGTCCTTAATTCATGCGATATCATTGCAATAAAAGTGGACTTTAACATATCCAGTTCTTTTAATTTTTCATAACTTGTTCTCATTATTTTTTCTGATATTTTAATTTCAGTCATATTTTTCAGCATAAGCCCCATACCGTCCCCGACTTTAAACGCCGACCCGCTGAAGACTATCTGCTTTAATTTAACATCAGGAACCATATCATCTATGACAAAAGGAACGCCCGTTTTTATCACTTTGACGAATTCATTATAAAGTCCGGATATTTTCACGTCATCGTATACTTCTTCAATAGGCTTTCCTATAACATTTTCTTTTTTTGTGCCGTCACCAAAAAATGACATAAAAGCCGCATTAGCATCAATCAGTTTCAAATCCCCGTCCCAAATACTTAATGAGTCCGTGGCATTTTCCATAAACAGCCTTAGTTTTCTCCCGCTTAATTCAACTTCTTTTGAAAGCCTGGTACTGTCAATTGAATATATGATAGTCTGAATAAGATTAACGCCGTTAATATCACCTTTGACAAAATATGACTGCGCTCCCATATTAGTGGACTCAATGGCTGTTTTTTCGTCTTCGTGGCCCGTTGTTATCATTACAGGCGTTTCACTTTCAATCGCCCTTATTTTTTCAAGCCCGTTTAACCCTGCAGAATCAGGCAGCGAAAGGTCAAGGATTATGATGTCAAATTTTTCATTGCGGAGTTTTTCAAGGCCTGCTGCTATGCTTTCAACCGGCACTATTTCAGGTTTGATTATGGATGAACCGGCAAGCATGTTCTTCATTAAAAAGACATCGTTTTTATTATCTTCAATCAGCAGAACGCGTATAGCCCTGATTTTCATATAACCACCCGTTTTGGTGCATTATAAGTAATTATTCTAATATTTAAATTATAACATAATTACTTCCGCTATTTGTATATAGTTGTTACAGGTGAAGCATGTGCCCCAGTTTTTCCATTTTAGTCTTTAAATACCTGCGGTTAATATCATTAGGCGTTATTTCCAGCGGAAGGCGCTCCACAATTTCCAACCCATATCCGCTTAAACCTATGACTTTTTTAGGGTTATTTGTTAAAAGTTTTATCTTTTTTATGCCCAGGTCGGCTATTATCTGCGCGCCTGTTCCGTAATCCCTTAAATCCGCTTTAAACCCAAGGGCTTCATTTGCTTCCACGGTATCAAGGCCTTTTTCATGCTGTAATTTATACGCTTTCATCTTATTTATCAACCCAATACCGCGGCCTTCCTGCCTCATATAAATAAGCGCGCCCCTGCCCGCCTTTCCTATCATAGACAGCGCGGCGTGCAGCTGATCCCCGCAATCGCATTTTAACGATCCAAGCACATCGCCTGTAAGGCACTCTGAATGTACCCTTAAAAGCACAGGTTCCGGCGTTCTTACATCACCCATTACCAGCGCAAGATGAAGGTCTTTTTCTTCTTTATCCGTATAAATAAAAAGTTTAAACGTTCCGTATTCAGTAGGCAATATGGTTTCCACAACTGATTTAACAGTCTTTTCTTTTTCCCTGCGGTATTTTATTAATTCTTCTATGGTGAGAATTTTCAGGTTGTGTTTTTTCGCGAATTCCACAAGCTGCGGCATCCTTGCCATTTCGCCGTTCTCCGTCATAATTTCACATATTGCACCGCCGCATACTTCACATCCGGCAAGGCGGGCTAAATCCACCGCAGTCTCCGTGTGCCCCGCTCTTTCCAGAACGCCGTTCTTTTTTGCCGCAAGTGGAAACACATGCCCGGGCTTATGAAAATCCGCCGAAGCGGCATTTTTATCCGCCGCAAGTTTTATAGTAATCGCCCTGTCGCGCGCGGAAATACCTGTGGTAGTTCCCTCTTTGGCATCAATAGAAACGGTAAAAGCGGTGCGGTGTTTGTCTTCGTTCTGTTCCACCATCTGGCTTAAACCAAGCCTTTGTATCTGTTCTTCTTCCATTGAAAGGCAGATAAGGCCGCTGCCTTCCTTTGCCATAAAAGTAATTATTTCCGGAGTTACCCTGTCCGCAAGGCAGATAAGGTCGCCTTCATTTTCCCTGTCTTCATCATCCACCACTATAACCATTTTGCCTTCTTTTAAGTCGGCAACTGCTTCTTCCACTGTTGCTAATTTATAACCTTCCATGATGATTGCTCCTGATGTCAGATTTTTCTTTAAGAATACATATCAACTAAAATACCCCTGATTCTGTCTATTGTGGCCAGCAGGTCAAGGGTTTCTTCCTGGGAATTAAGTATCTGCGCGGTTAATTTTTCAAGCTCTTCATCCACTTTTTCCACAAGCACATATACTTTTTTACGCCTTGCCATCACCTTTGAACTGTCGGAAAATTTCACCGTGTACATTGTCTCCACGGCTTTTTTCATAAAGTTTTTTACAAGGCTTTTATATTTATCAAGTTCGGTAAAAGTACGCCTTTTTACAAGCACCTTTGCCTGTTCTGACAGTTCTTCAATAAGCTGGTCAAGATTCTTTTTAACCTGATCCTCTGTGGCATCAGTAAGCTGCTTCATAAAATTCATTTCATTAACTTTGTCCCTGGCAATGAATTTTGTGCCTCTCTTCTCTTCCGCTTTTTTGTTCCTTCCGGTACCGCCCACGTTCTTGTCGTGAGGCATCCCTGCCGCGTCAAAAACCCTCATCTTTAATTCTCCATCCTTTTATTTGTCTGCCGTTCCACATACTTACTGATTATATCAAATTCCAGGTTTACTTTTGTGCCTTTATTATAGAATTTTACATTTGTAGATTTAAATGTCTCCGGTATTACAGAGACTTTAAAGCTGTCTTTCTTTACGTCAAAAGCTGTAAGGCTTATTCCGTCAACCGCAACAGAACCTTTTTCTATAATATATCTGGCAAACTTTTCAGGATAACTGACGGCAATAACAACATTGCCGCTTTTTTTATCCACAGATTCTATCTGCCCCGCGCAGTCCACGTGCCCCTGCACAATATGGCCGCTTAAAAAACCGTCCGGAGTCACGGGGAATTCCACGTTTACATTGCTGCCCGTGCGAAGCGCTGACAGGGTGCTTTTTTTCATGGTCTCCGCGGTCACATCAGCCGCAAACTCCCTGGCGTTTTTTATCAGAGACGCTGTCAGACACACGCCGTTGACGGCAATGCTCATCCCTTTTTCGGAATTTTTTATGTTTTTATTAAGTTTTATTTCAAACACTTTAAGCCCGCCCTTGGAACGCACGGCTTTTACCTTTGCAAGGTCAAAGACTATCCCGCTGAACACTTTTAACCTCCGGATATTGAATTTCACCGGAAATCAAGACATCCGGCCCGCACTGTTTAACGGTGTGATCCTTTAACTTTAGTACATCCTGCATCCTTTCAATTCCAAACTGACCCGCAAAAGGTATTGCGTCATTTCCCATTATCAAAGGAGCAATATGTATATTAGCTTCGTCTATAAGACGTTCTTTAAGAAAAGACGCTATCACCGTTCCGCCGCCTTCCAGAAGAACGCTTCTTATCCCCCTGCAGAAAAGTTCTGACAGCACTTTATCGGGTGCCGGCTTTTCTTCATTTCCTTTAAGATATATAATATTAATGCCCTTTTTTATCAGCCTTTCAGCTTTTCTTTCTTCCATTCTTTTTACCGCCACATAAATATCTTCAGGCGCGCTGTTTAAATATATATTGCCTTTTTCCGGCATCCTGCCGTTTGTATCCAGAATTATTTTTTTAATTTTTTTACGCCTGTCAATTCTGCAGTCTAAAAAGGGATTATCATTTATAACCGTATTAATCCCCACAAGTATCGCGTCGCACATTAAACGCAGTTTCTGCGCCTCCTGCCTTGCCGGCGCGGAAGTTATCCATTTAGATTCCCCGTTCTTTAAAGCCATTTTTCCGTCCGTGGAAACAGCCGCTTTCATTATTACATACGGCTTTTCTAAGGTTATATTTTTTATAAAAATTCTGTTTAAGGCAAGGGCTTCGCCATGAAGCACTCCATTTCTTACTTTTATCCCGGCTTTTTTAAGTTTATTAAAACCTTTGCCTGACACCAGCGGGTTGGGGTCTTTCATGGCACACACCACTTCTTTTACCCCTGCTCTTATTATAGCATCGGCGCACGGCGGCGTCTTTCCAAAATGGGAGCATGGTTCAAGGTTAACGTATAATACCGCGCCTTTCGCTTTTTCCCTTGCCTGCTTTAGCGCCTCTATTTCGGCGTGAGGAAGCCCTGCTTTTTTATGATACCCCTCCCCTATAATCCTGCCGGACTTTACAATAACACACCCGACCAAAGGATTAGGAGATGTATGGCCCGCTGCTTTTGCCGCAAGTTCCAGCGCTGTTTTCATGTAAAATACGCCTTTATTATCTTTCATCGTCCCGCCTTTATTAATATAGAATAATAAGTTAATTTTATCATATTGCAGTTGAAATGGTTAAAGAAAAATAGATTGGAGGGACGGAGGGACGGAAGTTACAAGAGCAGCGGCTTAAGCTATAGGCAGTTAAGCAGAAGCGAAAAACGTCAAAACAAACACAAAGGACATAGGGACAGAGGATAAAACAAATAATAAATCAACTGCCGCGCTCTAAAGGGACGCGCCTACCAAGGCATAAAAATCATAATCACATAGGCGCGTCTGCCGCTTCGTAAATCTAAATCAATACAGGGGTTGGGTGTGTTTTTTCAGTATGCGCCGCCCTAACATACTGTGTATACGGCAGGGACGGTTTAATGCTGCGGCGGCAAATCCGTATGTGCCGCGGGCTTACGATTGCCAATGAATTAACCTGAGTAATAATTTCAAGTTTATTTGGATACAAGGATACCAATTTGCGGCGCGTACTGAAAAAATATACCCAGCCCCGGTAAAAACCAAGTGACCTAGGCACGGATGCACAGAAGGACAGAAATTACAAGAACAGCGGCTTAAACTATAGGCAGTTAAGCAGAAACGTAAACATCAAGACAAGCAAGAGGAACAGAGAGACAGAGACAAATAATAAATCAACTGCCGCACCTTAAAAGGTGCGGCTACCAATACAAAACCAAGTTCATCTAATTCTGAATGAACATTTTCCCCGTAATCAGCTGTTTTGAATAATTGTTTCTTATCATATACATATAAATTCCCGGGGAAACATCAGCCCCGTTACCGTTTTTTACGTCCCAGGTTATAAATGTACTTTCGGCTTTTATTGACCTTACGTGTTCTCCGGTGATAGTGTAAACCACAAACACAGACTGCGGCACCATGTTGGCCACCTTAAGCATCCCGTCTTTTGCCGCTGATTTGCTGAAAGGATTCGGGAAAACTATAGGCTCCCTTAGCGGGTATTTGACTATCGCAGAAAAAGCGGTATTTGGGTTCTGTCCCGCGTTATACACAGAGTCATTCCAGTTTACCGCCACGCTGTTATCTATGGAATCCGAATGTATTGCATCCAGCGTCAGGCTGAATTCAAGCACAAGCTGTTTACCCGCTTCAAGCACATAGGACGGGTCAAGGACAAAAGTGACAGTACCGCCGGATAACACGGGGTCAGACGCCGTCCTGAAGTCCGTCCCCCTGAAACTTGTCCCCGGCGGCAATACGTCATTAATAGTTATGTTATATGCCGGCGACCCGGACTTGTTTGTTACAACCATCCTGTACTTTATCTCTGAACCTACAAGCGGGTTTTCCCCGGTGACTGAGAGCGTCACTTCAAGCACCGCGGGAGTGGGAACAGGCGTGTGCGTATGCGTGCGGGTAAACGTGTTGGTAAAAGTATAAGTTACCGTATTCGTGAAAGTTTTCGTGAAAGTATTTGTCACTGTAGGGGTAAATGTATTGGTATTCGTGGCGGTATTTGTATGCGTACGGGTAAAAGTATGAGTGCGCGTGTGTGTAAACGTCCTGGTAAAAGTCCTGGTATATGTCTGCGTGAAAGTGTTTGTAACGGTCGGCGTGTTTGTATGGGTGCGGGTGTTTGTAAAAGTCCGCGTGTATGTCGGGGTATATGTATTTGTGGGAGTATTGGTATCGGTGGGCGTGTTGGTATATGTGCGGGTATTTGTAAAAGTCCGCGTGTATGTCGGGGTATATGTGTTTGTGGGAGTATTGGTATCTGTGGGCGTGTTTGTGTAAGTACGGGTATTTGTAAACGTCCTTGTGAAAGTGGGGGTGTATGTGTTTGTATGGGTGAAAGTATTTGTAAAAATTGTCGTTGCCGTATATGTGTTTGTGTTTGTCCTTGTGGGAGTATGCGTGCGCGTATCAGTGGATGTATAGGTGTTTGTAAAAGTAAAGGTTTCGGTCGGGGTATTTGTATAAGTCCTGGTATTTGTGTTTGTAAATGTATTTGTAACCGTGGAAGAAGGCGGGACCGTATTGGTATGGGTAAATGTATTTGTGTTTGTGGGCGTGTTTGTATTGGTTCTTGTATTTGTATTTGTGAACGTATTGGTGACGGTGGCAGAAGGCACTACCGTGTATGTTTCCGTAAACGTATTTGTATTTGTGGGGGTGTTGGTATTGGTATGGGTGTATGTATAAGTCCTTGTATTTGTATTTGTGAACGTATTAGTGGCCGTGGCCGAAGGCACAACCGTATATGTTTCGGTAAAAGTATTTGTACTGGTGGGCGTGTTGGTGTTTGTATGGGTGTATGTATAAGTCCTTGTATGCGTGCTGGTAAAAGTATTGGTGGCCGTGGCTGACGGCACAACAGTGTAAGTCTCTGTGAAAGTATTTGTATAAGTACGGGTAAACGTCTGCGTGTGTGTAAAGGTGTTTGTGGGTGTATTTGTAAAAGTATGCGTGTTTGTAAAAGTATTGGTAAAAGTCCGCGTGAAAGTATTCGTATTAGTCATTGTATACGTGGGGCTGTTGGTGTTTGTAAAGGTATTAGTGGGCGAATTTGTATACGTGGGCGTCCTTGTAAACGTCGCGGTATTTGTGTTTGTGTTTGTAAAGGTGGCGGTATATGTCCTGGTATATGTAGGCGAATTTGTGTTTGTAAATGTCCTTGTGGGCGTCTGGGTAAACGTGGGTGTCCTTGTAGGCGTCAGCGTATACGTATACGTAAAAGTTCTGGTAAAAGTCGCGGTGGGTGTAAAAGTCTGCGTAAACGTGGGCGTGTTTGTCCAGCACCTTTTATCAAATTCAACGGTGTTGGAATTTGCGCTGCCCCCGTTCCATACCACACGCCCGTAATTATCTGCCGTAGCACAGTTATCCTGCGCCTGGCTTATCTGCCAGGAATAATCTTTGATGACAAAACTTACATTCAGACATTTATTGCCTTCAAATCCCATAGGAAAAGTAATATCCGTAAGATGCCCGTCAGCGGGTGCCTGATCAAAATTAGGGCCTGTGCTTGTGTCATTAACCCCCGTGTAAACAAACTGAAAATCAAGCGCGGCGGCGGACGGCACCACCATGTCCGCAATATCATGAATTACAACCGGGTCTTCCGTAAACCCTCCTGTATTGCATATCTGAAAAGTAACTGTTACATCCTCTGTAGTAATGTCAGATACTTTGCTCATGGATTTTACAAGCGTAAAATTCGGCGGAGGCGGAGGGTCTTCCGGCACAAGTGTGAATCCCTGCCTCATATAAAGGCACGGATGCCCGGAATTTGACGCAGTGGAGGAATACGATCGCATCTTTACCCTTAAACCCGTTCCCGGGTCAAACATCTGCTTGCCCCATGTGGTCCCCGTAACAACAACTGCATTACCCCACGAAGAATGGTCATAAGCGGGCTGGTACCAGTCCGCAGCAGGCGGAGAAGAGCAGTCAAAGGTGGATGTATTAAGTTTTACCCCGTCATCAGATGACATATAAGCGTGCTGCCCGTCGCTGTAAGTTACATCAAGAACCCATGACGTATAAATTTCACCCATTCCCGTGTCCCTGTTTAAAGCCGCAATTACGTTTCCGCCGGTGGCATTAAGATACGCAATCGGAACACTGACACAGGGTACGGGGTCTGTTGAATCCCAGTTCACATAATTAAAAGAACCCATAGAATGGCCGTTAATCCAGACATCAGTGATGTCATCGCCATTTACGCATAATGTGGCGCTTGTCATTGTGGCGGAATATAGATTAAATGCGACAATATAAAAAAGGGCTGCCAAAAGAACTTTTTTAAGCATAAATTTCATACCGACCTCTTTTATATTAATAAATTCCTTTAAATATATTATCTCACAAGGCATTTCGGAAGTCTATTTCATAATGTAAAACGGCATGGTATTTTGATTTAACGTTTAATCAAAAAGGGACGGAGGTTACAAGAGCAGCGGCTTAAGCTATAGGCAGTTAAGCAGAAGCGTAACCGTCAAGACAAACACGAAGGACAGAGAGAAGGAAACAAAATCAAATATCAATTCAACTGCCGCGCCCTAAAAGGACGCGCCTACCACTGCATATACCCAAGCCCGGTAAGGTTGAGTAGCGGAGGCCAGATACAAGCCTAGATGCGTACTAAATACTTTTTATTAATTTTGAATGAACATCTTCCCTTTTATCAGCTGTTTTGAATAATTATTCCTGATTATATATAGGTATATTCCGGGCGATACCCTTGTCCCGTTCCCGTTCTTCATATCCCAGTATATTTTTGTATTTTCCGCTTTTAACGAAATTACGTGTTCCCCGGTAATCGTATAAATTACAAAGACCGACTGCGGCACCATATTGTTTACCTTCATCTGCCCGTCTTTTACCTTTGATATGCTGACAGGATTCGGGAATACCACAGGAGCGATTAAAGGATACACCACAGTATTGGAATATGCCGTGTCCGGATTCTGTGTGTTTGTAAAGACTGAATCATTCCATTTAACTGCAACGCTGCTTTCAATATAATCAGCCGTAATTCTGTTAATTGTAACTGTATAATCAAGGGTTATCTGCCCTCCCGCGGGCAGCACATAAGACGGGTCAAGCATAAACACAACGGTATTTCCTGTCTGAACCGGATCTGATGCCGTCCTGAAATCCGTGTTTTTAAAACTTATGCCGTCAATAAGCTGCGCTGTTATCTGCAGATTATAAGCCGGCGAGCCTGTAAGGTTAATTATTTCCATCCTGTATTTAATCTCCGCGCCCGGCCTGGGATTCTGGCCCGTTACAGACAAAGCTACCGCAAGCATGGCGGGAGTGGGGATTGGTGTGGCGGTAAATGTTGCCGTGAAAGTATTCGTAAACGTGGGTGTATGCGAATAAGTATAGGTCTTTGTAAACGTATTGGTAACCGTGGGGGTAAACGTTCGTGTAAATGTAGGAGTGAAAGTATATGTCCTTGTATTAGTAAACGTCCTTGTGTTCGTGAATGTACGCGTATTGGTCCTTGTGAAAGTATGCGTGAAAGTATTAGTAACTGTGGGCGTATTTGTATAAGTCCTTGTGTTTGTTTGCGTCCGTGTATGGGTGGGCGTGTATGTATCAGTGGGCGTATTGGTGTTTGTGTAAGTATTTGTGTTCGTCCTTGTGTTTGTATGCGTTCTGGTATGCGTAAAGGTCCTTGTATGCGTAGGAGTGAATGTGTCAGTAGGCGTATTGGTGTTTGTGAAAGTGTTTGTATTGGTTCTCGTATTCGTATGCGTCCTTGTGTGCGTAGGCGTGTATGTATCAGTGGGCGTATTGGTGTTTGTATAAGTATTTGTATTGGTCCTTGTATTTGTATGAGTCCTTGTATGAGTAAAGGTTCTTGTATGCGTTGGCGTGTATGTGTCAGTCGGCGTATTGGTGTTTGTATAAGTATTTGTATTGGTTCTTGTGTTTGTAAACGTCCTTGTAAATGTAGGCGTGTATGTGTCAGTGGGCGTATTGGTATTTGTGAAAGTGTTTGTGTTGGTCCTTGTATTTGTAAATGTCCTTGTGAATGTCGGCGTGTATGTGTCAGTGGGCGTATTAGTATTTGTATGCGTGTTTGTATTGGTCCTTGTATTTGTAAATGTCCTTGTGAATGTCGGCGTGTATGTGTCAGTGGGCGTATTGGTATTTGTATAAGTGTTTGTGTTGGTCCTTGTGTTTGTAAATGTCCTTGTAAACGTAGGCGTGTAAGTGTCCGTGGGCGTGTTGGTATTTGTCGGAGTGTTTGTATCCGTATGGGTATTTGTAAACGTTCTTGTATATGTGGGCGTATAAGTATCTGTAGGCGTATTGGTATCCGTAAAAATTTCAGTGGGCGTATGCGTATTTGTATGCGTCCTGGTGTGCGTGTTTGTCCTTGTGTCTGTGGGCGTATAGGTATTTGTAAAAGTAAACGTCTCTGTTGGGGTATTGGTATAAGTCCTTGTATAAGTCTGAGTGAATGTGTCTGTGGCGGTGGAAGACGGCGGAACAGTATTGGTATGGGTGAATGTATTTGTGTTGGTTGGCGTGCTGGTTTCTGTGGGCGTATCTGTAAACGTCCTTGTATATGTGCTTGTATATGTATCCGTGGGCGTATTGGTAAATGTCGCGGTATTTGTATCGGTGGGCGTACTGGTATTTGTATTTGTGTCCGTGGCTGTACGCGTGAACGTGACTGTGGAAGTTGCCGTTGCAGTAACAGTTATTGTCGCGGTAGGGGTAACCGTCCTTGTGTTGGTCATTGTGTCAAAGAATGTATTTGTAGCTGTCGGCGTCGCTGTTCTTGTTGACGTGTTGGTCCTTGTAACAGTAACCGTAGCCGTGAACGTGACTGTGGGAGTGGCAGTATAAGTAATGGTGGTGGTGGCAGTAGGCGTTGATGTGCGCGTGACTGTTACTGTTGCCGAAGGCGTGGCTGTTATTGTGACAGTACTTGTCGGCGTTGCCGTGGCAGTACTTGTAAATGTATTAAAAGGAGTCGCCGTACTTGTAGATGTGACAGTACGCGTAACGGTTACTGTTGACGTTCCGGTGGCAGTGCGGGTTGCGGTAAAAGTAACCGTCCCTGTCGCCGTAAAAGTTACAGTTGATGTGGCAGTAGATGTCCTGGTGGCGGTGGATGTGCTGGTAGCCGTAAAAGTCACTGTACCCGTAGCTGTAAAAGTAACAGTGGCAGTCGGAGACGCGGTAACAGTCATTGTGCTTGACCTTGTGGGCGTGTATGTAACCGTCTGGGTATTTGTCCTTGTAGGCGTGGCTGAATTTGTTGAAGTCCTTGTAAACGTCGGTGTCGGCGGCTGAATCTGCACAGTGGCAACAGATGTCATAAAAGGTGTGCCAAGCGCGTTTTCAATCCATACAATATTTGTTACGGATTCCCACGTATTTGTGGGTGTTGCAGTCGGAATGGAACACGGCTCCGCTCCTGTATCCGGATCAGTAACTCCCGGCGCTGTTTCTTCAAGAACAACACCAAGCGTGTCATATAAAACAAACCATTTATAATCATCTTTTACAAGCACTCCGTGTCCTGAATAATCATCATTCACCGGATCAAAAGGATTAGCCCCGCTTATCGCGCCGTTTAACCGTATATTTTGCCCGGGCTGAAGCTGTGAAGCCGCGCTTAAGTTAAGCTGTATATACCTGTTTGCAATCCTGTCAGCCGCTTCTATACATTCCGGAATTACGGCAGTTGTTGAATTTACGGTTACCGCGTTGCTAAGATTTGGATTCTGAAGGTCACGGTTGTACCATGAAGCCGCAGGGGTAAATGTGCCGTTAAACCACGCCCTGACATATAACCCTGTTATATCCACCGGCGTTGTTCCGGTATTATAAATAAATATTTCTATATTCATCCTGTCATTAGTTGCCGGATTATTTGATACCGCAATCTGCATATTAAGGCCCGCTGAAGCGTACGCGGAAAAAAACGCAATAAATGCCGTGGCAAGCAAAAACACTCTGCGCGCTTTTATACCGCTTCTTTTAAACACTTCATCACCCTGCCTTTAATCTATTCTTCCCGTCCAGGTAAAACACCCGTCGCTTCCGGGCAGTGAATTATTCACGGTCCATCTGATAGTTCCGGCACTGACGGTTCCCCCGCCGTTACTGATAACAGTGGTCCTTGGCGGAATCGGGTCTCTGATAACTATATTTGACGGAAGTTCGCCTGTATTTTCCCAGCATATTGTAAATGTAACAGTATCGCCCACTTTTATTACATTCGGGTTTGCCGTTTTAGTGACGGACAACGCTTCAATACATCCCACATGCAGTATAGTTTCATTTGATACAATAGGCTCATTATTAGTACTTTCCATCCTTGCAACGTTTGTTATGTTGGCGCAGGTTCCAACAATACCTCTCCAGGTAAATGAACCCGCGTCATTTGAAATGCCGGCCGGAAGATTCCACGTAAAGGGAGCTCCGCCTGTGCATCCCGAACATACAGGGCTGTTGACTCCCGTGGGAATATCATCAATTACCCTGCCGTCAGAGACGCTTTTGGGAACATATACCGCAAAATTATCATACCCGTCGCTTACAGGATAAGCCGCATCATCTCCGCCCTGATTGCCCACCCCCGGGCGCCAGTCATTATAAGTCCCGCTTCCCCTGCAGTCCCAATCCGCGGTGTACATTGACGTGTCAAGATAATCAATATCCCAGCCTGCAGGCTCCGCGTCGCCCCTTGGCCAGACTTTAGCCTGAATCCTCTGCCCTGTTGCTTCGTTTATAACATTTATCCTTACCCTGTACCACTGCCTTGCGTACACAGGGCCCATTCTTGGCGGATTTACTTCAGCCGGAATATCAGGATAAACTTTTTGAACAAAAAAGTTGCCTGGCGTCTCATCAATTGAAATACCGACGCCTATTGACCTTGCCGCGGTGCCGGTCTGGCCGTTTGTCCTTATAATAACCATCGCGTCCGCGCCGCTGTAGCCTTCATCCTGAATAATTACATCGGTCACTATCATACCTTCGCAGAACTGGTCGCTTGTATCGGTTCCGCTTCCGTCATCTAAAACAAGCGACGGATAATGCCCGCTGGCTGTCGGATCCCATCTGTTGCCCTGAAGATAGTTGTCGCCAGTGTCACAATCATCAATCATACGCCATCTTCCATTATAACCGTCTTCAGGTATGTGCCTCCACCCTGTAGGCGCGGTTGCATAGTATTCCGAACCGTCTGTAAACTCGTCAAAATTATGGTAATTTTTTACAGCCATCCCGTTTACTTCCCATTCAAGATAATAGGTTATTGTGTCTCCCTGATTCAACACATCCGCGCTTTGGGATTTTTCAAGGTTCAGCGTTGCCTGGCCTGTTGTAATTGAAACCGTTGAAGAGTCAGTCAAAGTCCCCATAGCCGCGTTTACAGTATTATCTATTGTTGCCGGAGTAACATCATGATCCCCGTTTAGTTCATAAACTATCCACAAAGTTCCTTCTGTATATCCGGGAACGCCTGCCTTTGACGGCAGCGTCCACGTAACCGTGCCTGATGTGGCACCCACAGCAGGTGCGCTTGAAAGCCTTAACGCAGGCCCCGCTTTTACAAACCTAAGGTGGCTTCCCGCGGGGACAGCATCTGTAATGGTCACAGGGCCGCCGTTGGCATATTTATAATTAATAGTGTAAACAAGCTGGTCGCCGTCTTTTGTAACAACACCTTCCGCGGCTTTATGCACATCAAGATAAGGGGGAGGAACAGGAATACTAAAAGGAAGCATTATGGCGCCGCACGCGGGCGCCGTAGGTGTTACCCAATGATCTTTGTTAAGCGGGGCTTTTTCCACAACTATACTTAAATATAAACTTGTCTGATTACATCCTGAAAAATCATCGGCAGAAGGCATAACAAGGTTATAAACAACCGTTTTTTTCTGCCCTTCTCCGCCTTCGCAGTCTGTGCAGTCCATTACGTCGCCGTAAACAGGTCCGTCTCCCATTGTGGTATTATCGCCAAACCTATCGCCGGATGAAGAAGCAGGTCCTAATGTCTGAACACCTATACCTTCATTGCTTACAAGAAACCACTGACCGAATGTGGAAGGCGGTTTTCTTGAGCTTTGGTCGTGAACTGCAATAAGGATATCGTTATCAGTATTATCACCAAGACAGACTTCAACCGTTACCGTAAAAGGCTCGTCAAATCCCGGATTGGTTGGCACCATTGAATAACTTAATATTTTAGGATTATCAGCGTATGCAGCTGCAGAAAAAAGAATAAATATAAATAAAGATAAAATTTTCCCTGTAAAATTCTTTTTAATCATTTATTTTCTCCCCGTACAAATATAAATATCTTGTCAGGAATTACATTTACTTATAAACAAACTCCCTTTATTATTATATTCAATTTTTATTGTTTAGTCAATAAAAGACGGCAGCTCGGCAGCTCGGCAGCTCGGCAGCTCGGCAGCTCGGCAGCTCGGCAGCTCGGCAGCTCGGAAGGTCGGAAGGTCGGAAGGTCGGAGGGACGGAAGGTCGGAGGGTCGGAGGGTCGGAAGTAAGATCGGAGGTTTGACGTCTTGATTTAGATCTGGTAGGCGCACCTTTTAAGGTGCGGCAGTTGAATTAAAAGAAAACGCGGACTGCCTTCTCCGCCATAGCTTCGGGAAAGACCCGCGTCTACCATACCTTTAATACTAAACACAAACAAAAACGAGACGAAATTTATTTCGTCTCTACATTAAAATCAAATAAATTTAATAATGAAGAGGCGCAATACATTGCGCTAGTTTTATATTTTTAGATTTGTTTTTGATATTTTCGGGTTTACTTCCATCCCTCTGTGCATCCGTCCATTAGGTTTTAGTGCCGTACCGCCGACTTTACTTCCATCCCTCTGTCCCTCTGTGCATCCGTCCCTCGGGTTTTAGTGCCGTGCCGCCGATTTTACTTCCGTCCCTCGGACCATCCGTGCATCCGTCCCTCGGTTTTTATTTGGTGCGGATGGGGGGAGTTGAACCCCCACACCCTTGCGGGTACTAGTACCTGAAACTAGCGCGTCTGCCATTCCGCCACATCCGCACAAATATAAACGGGATATAAAGATTTACCACATAATTAACCCTGTGTAAAGCGTATAAATTTACCGTGATTAACCGCGAAAGACAGGGATTTAAAACAAAAAGGGCAGAGAAAATTTAATTTCCCTGCCCTTTTCAAAACATCTCCCCGACCCCTGTTAATTATCTATTTCACAAAAGCAAATGACGCTGAAATAAAAAAAATAAACAGCATGAACAGAACAACATTTACCGTGGCCTTTGACAGTTTCATGCGCTTTCCTCCGCTTTGTATTTATCATTCCCTTGTGTAATAGGACAGAACAAGCGGAAAAAAAGTTCCATCTATTTAAAAGGAAAACATAAGATTTTATCCAATAACCTTTTATCCCATATCCCATAAATAAAAACTGACGCGGACTGCCATCTCCGTCATAGTAGTGTTCTTGCTGCGACGGCCGGGAAAGACCCGCATCTACCACTTCATAAATACCAAGACAAAACAGGGGTTGGGTGTGTTTTTTCAGTGCGTGCCGCGTAAATACCGTATGTATGCAGCAGTAGGGATTTAATGCAACGCCGGCAAATCCGTATTTGCTGGAAGTTCCCGGTTGCCAATGAATTAACCTGACTGATAATTTCAAATTTGTTTCGATACAAGAATACCAATTTGCGGCGCGGGCTAAAAAAATATACCCAACCCCCTGTGGCGTTGGATGCTTGGAGGCTTAGACGCTTGAAGGCTTGGAATTAAAAATAAACAGCAAATACAACTGCCGCGGGCTAAAGACCCGCGTCTACCAAACCTTTAGTTCCAATTCAACGGCGAGGCGCAATATATTGCGCCTCTACATTATTTGTTTTATTTATTGGATATGGGATAACAGTTTATGGGATAGTTCAGTTATTAACTACAAACAGTTTCGCCCTCTGCACCTTATTATTCGCCTTATTATGAATGGTTATAAAATACAGCCCCGGCGATACGTCGTTTCCGTATTTATTCTTGCCGTACCAGTACGCTATTATATTTTCCGCCTGTATAGATATTACGTTTTCACCCGCCACCGTGTATATCTGTATTATGGAACCGGGCGGCACATTATCTATCTTTAAACGCCCGTCTTTTGCTTTTTTCGGGTTAAACGGGTTGGGGTATATCACAGGCATTCCGCCCGGATAGTACTTTACGTCAGACTGTACTTCATTCTTAGGAAATAACGGGAATGCATTATCATTATATGCCGCGGTCGCGGTATTTTCAAAAACCCTGTCAGCCGGCATCTGTGTTATTTCCACCGTAAACTCAAGCGTAATTTCATCCACGCATGACGGCGTTCCGGGATAACACTGCGAGTTAAGCGTAACTCCCTCAAAATCCCAGCTTATTACATCCCCGTCCAAAGAGTAACTGTACGGTGACGGAGATGACGCGGATACAAACCTTGTCCCTGCCGGCAGCGTGTCCCATATATCTACATTCCATGTATCCGAAGGCATTGTGTTTCTTATCACTATCTGATACGTGATTCTTGCCCCGACTTTGGGAGTCTCCCCGCTTACGTTAATTTCAAGTGAAAGTTCCACCGGAGTAGGCCCGGGTGTAAAAGTTAATGTGACGGTCGGCGAGACAGAAGGCGTTGCAGAAGGCGTTGCGCTTTGAGTAAATGTAAATGTTATTGTCTTTGTGGAAGATGATGAAGGCGAAACCGTCTGCGTGGCGCTTTGTGTTGCCGTAAATGTAATTGTGGCGGTGACGGAATTTGTGGGTGAATCAGTCGCGGTGGCAGTGGGCGTTCCTGTTAAAGTCACAGTGGGAGTATTTGTAGCCGTATACACCGGCGAATCTGTCGCCGTTAAAGTCACAGTAACCGTATGCGTCACAGTATAAGTAATACTTGAAGTAACAGTCATAGTAGATGTGGGAGTTGAACTTGCAGTCGGAGAATCTGTAAAAGTAATAGTCAGCGTAAACTGAGGCGAATTGGTGCTTGTCGCTGTTATTGTCGGCGTAGAAGTTGCGGTATTGGCAGGGCTTGCGGTGGACGTTTCGGTTACCGTAACAGTTTCTGACGGAGTTAAGCTTGGCGTGTAAGACGTGGTCCATGTCTCTGTTATTGTCGCGGAGATTATTATTACAGTCTCTGACATTGTTATTGTTGACGTAGATGTTACAGTAAAAGTTAAAGAAGGCGAAGCTGTCGCGGTCAATGTAGGTGTTGCTGTTGCGCTTGAAGAAGGCGAGGCCGTCACAGTATTAGTTACTGTAAGCGTGGCGCTTGACGAAGGTGACGGAGTTACCGTCGATGTAAAAGTAGATTCCGGTGTTAAAGTTGATGTCGGCGATGCAGTTGCAGTTACAGTAGCAGTAGAAGTTAATGTAGCCGTGGCAGTCAAAGTTGAAGTACTTGTAACAGTTGAAGTTATGGTAGCTGTCACCGTGGGCGTGTTTGTGGGTGTTGTCGCCCCGCATATTACGTCAACAGAAACCTGGTCAGCTACCGTATAAGTTATTCCCTTTGGTTCAACATACGCTGTATTTACAACCGGCCCGCAGACAGAACCGTCTGCCTGTGCCACCCACGAATAAGAAATCTGCTGGCCCACGGGCATAGACGGTATAAGCGGCCATATTACTTCGCCTGTATTTAAGGCGCCTGAATCAGAAGCGCTTACAAATGCCATACCGGCCGGAACAGGGTCACGGACAAGCACGTTATAGGCTGTGTCAAGTTCTGTCCTGAAATAGGATATTGTATGATTGCCGGAAGTGCCTTTTCCCGCCGGCCCGCCTGCCACACTGCCGTGAACAAATCCCGCCATGCCGGACGCGGCAGGCATTGAACCCGAAGCTAATAGCGGCGTAGGCGACCAGGCTGTAATACTGTGGTCTTTTACAAAAACACTTACAGTCGTGCCGTTCATAACTATTTTAATATCCGCAATAGCGGGTATTTTTCCGCCGCCGGTTGCCGCGTAAGAATCCATTACAGTAGCGCCGCTATAAAGCGTCGCGCTTTCGCTCCATGACTTATTCATATAAAGGAAGCAGTTATTTCTGAATTTCATTCCAAAATCCTGGCTGTCAGCAAAAGCTACCGTTGCGTAAATTGTACCGTTTACGCCGCCGGAATAATCATAAGTCATAAGGGTATTTATATTTGAAGGTGTGATTATATTTCCGCCGGAAAAAGTATAATAGGAAGGAGCTGCCGTCCAGTCCGCGTTAGACGCAAATACAGTGGAATCAGACGAAGAATCAATCACACATCCTATCAGATTCGTATAATCAATTGTATATGTAATATTGCTTCCCTGCGCCACGCTTGCCGCGCTTGCGGTTTTGGTAAGAGAAGACGGCGGAGGCGGAGGCGGAGGTACATAATTACACGTAACAGAAAGCGTCCACGAATCCGCGACAGGCGATTCATTATCGCCGTATATCCAGGCGTTGTTGATAACTGTTTTATCGCCCATAGGGCAAGAACCCGCCACAGTGGCCCAGTAAGAGACATAGCCGCTTTCATTTACAAGCATATCGCCCACATCCCAGTCCATTGTCCGGGTTACTGCATTCCATACGCCGGCAGGAGTCGTGGTTACAAATCCGCCAAAATTCAATTCCGCGGGCAGGCTGTCTATAATATGAATGTTCTGTATCTGGCGTCCGGGCTGCGGGCCATTGCCAAATACCCTGCGCCACGTATATCCATCCCATTCTTCCACTAATATATTTGTCACATTTGTCGGCTCTGTTTCGCACGCGTCTTTGTTCATCTTTGTGACAGGTATGCCGGGTGTTGTCGGGTCGCCGTCAGTATAGTCTTCGCTTATAGGAGGCGTTCGCATGTTCTGGCCGCCAAGTACGGACAACTGCGACCAGTCATCTGTCCAGTCCTGCCCTGTTGAATTCGCGTTGCCAACCCTTATCTGCGCCCAAAAAGGCCTGTCATCTTTTCCCGCGTTCCCGTTTACCGGATCCGGAAAATGCACCATGTAATTTAAACCAAAATATTTATGAAGATAAAAAGAAGGTAATGTATATGACGGGTTAGCAGCGTCGCCAAACCGCACCATTAACCGCTGATTCCAGCACCCCTGCGCGTCGCAGTCAGGTACAAGGTCCTGTGATTCAAAAAACATTCCGCCTTGTATTCCCTGATAATTCTGCGGAAAAAATTTCCACCCCGCGCCGTGGGTGTCTGAATTAACAAAAAATGAAATCCTGTAATTTGCCCAGTCTATCATCGGCTCCGCGGCCTGATGCATAGCGTATACGGTATAAAGCGCGTCCATTGTTGAAGTCCCGGGTATAGAACCGTCAGGGCCTATATTAAAAGTAACGCCATATCTTCCGCCGTCAAGCCACCCTGCCTTGGAAGAATTTTCGTACTGAATTGTGTATGTGACAGTATCACCGGGATTTGCCGCGTAAGCATTAGCGGTCTTTGTTATAACCAATGCCGCCGCTATTATGTCAACACAGTTTCTTCTCATCACTGTGGAAATATCATTGGGTTCGTCAGACGTTGTCCAGCCGGTACCGTTTGCCGCGGAAATATCGGCTGTGTTGCATATCCTTCCGTTGGGAGCGGTATCCTTGATTCTTGCAACAAGCGTTATGCCGCCCACTGTGGCTCCGGTATTCTGGTTATGCAGCCCTGTAACGTTAAACGGCCCCCAGCGTAAAATATTTCCGCTTGAATAATCCGGACTTGGAGTAGAGCTGATAAATTCCAGGTCAGATGGAAGCGTATCTGTTATATACACTCCTGTCGCATCAACAGAGCCGTAATTTCTGTAATTAAGGTGATAAGTAAGAACGTCACCCGTAAAAGCGTATGTCTTATCAACCGCTTTGTAAATTTTCATATTTGCCTGCGGAACCCAATTACACGGGTCATTATAATTACCGGTAAACATTACAAGGCCAAGAGTCCTGAAAAACCCGTGAAAATAGCGGGGCACTGATGTAAGATAACCGTCACCGCCCGTGCCCTGAGAATCCCAAAGACCCATCAATTCCCTGAACCAGTCTTCCATCTGCCCGAAGTTCTGTCCCACTATTACGGCAGACGCGCTTGCGCCAAAAATATTGTTTATGTGCTGACCGTCTTCCGCGCCGTCTAATCTATAATTGGTGACCATGCCTGCCGCGCCCTGCGCGTGAAGAGGAAATGTCCACCACTGGTTACAGTAACCGTGATTGTCATAAAAATTCGCAAGCTTTACCGCAGCCGTATATTCATCCGTATTTCCACCGGCTATTACCTGATGCGTTACAGGATCCCACGAAGTTGACGGATTTCCATACAGCATATAATATAGAGCGTGCCTCCACGGCGACCGCAAATCTTCCGCAAAAATTTCATTTGAAAACGATACTACAGAACCGTCATTATTAACGGTAAACGAGCCCGCTATAGGCACAGTATGCATTGCGGCAAGTTTGCCTTGCAGCCACGTGGTAGACGCAGCCGCGCGCCTGTGCTGATTTACGTTTGACCAGTTACCGGGAAGCAGTGTTGTATCCCTTGTATCGCCGTTTGCTTCAAGGGTATCCGCGAAACATTTAAAATATGAAGGCCCTACGTAATCATAAAAATGCGAAATGCTTCCCATGCCGTCCGGCTGTGCCGGGCAGTATGGGGATGGGCCGGGGCAGTTTGCCCACATAGTCGTGTCGTGCCACGTGTTGCCGCCTTTGTGGTATCCGTCAAAACCCACGTCGCCGCTTGTGTAATTATCAATATTGTTTCCGGGGCCGCGTTCAACAAGAAACCTCATCATATCAATTGCCATCTGTTTATATTGAATTTCCGGGTTTCCGGCGGTGTTATTGGATCCGGTACCGCCCGGCGCGTAATAACCCGTTCCATCGCCCCACTGTTTCCACGCAATTAACGCGGCCATTGCAATATCCATATCGCCGTCAGTAGCAGAATCCTGATTTGTGCCATAAACACCGGGTACATGAATACCGTATTTATATAAAGGATTTACTTCCACGCCCGTTGAATATTTGTCAGTCCTTGCAAACCACCCGTTTTCATTCATCCAGAACCAGATTCCGTCAAATGTGTCTTTATCAGCCATTAAAGCCGCGGCAAGCAGGTGATAACCATGCCCCTCGCTGCATAATATTCCGTCGCCGTCCCAATCAAGAATAAGCTGTTTATTTACGTTTACACCGGCCGCGTTCTGATATGTCACGCTTCCGTCATAGCTGAACCTGTTGGAATGAATTTTCCACGCTTCACTTCCCCATCTTTCCATTTCCGCGTGTGATACACCGTCCGGCATGTGAAGCCAGTGGGCAAGCGTATAAAGGTCAGCCTGCGCGCCCGCCGCGTAAGTCCCATGAAACTGCGGAAAAGGCATAGTGGGGTTGCCGGAGTTAATATTTATATTAATAGCGGCAAACGCCATCGCCGAAAAACACAATGTGATAACTGTAAGTAAAAATCTTTTCATATAACCCCTTTATATTCTGTCTTCCGCTATTATTTAACTGCCTATAGCTTAATTCGCTTCTTTTTTTACGCTTCTGCTTATCTGCTTAATGCTTAATTACTTATTTATTAACATCCACTTCCGCGGATAATACCGCATAATGTTTGATATAGATGCGGTATTAAAGACCCGCGTCTATCCCGCCTGCTTCAGCTCGCAGACTCGCTTCATTGCCGGGATTTCCGCTTCGCAGGCTCGCTCCAACCAAATCTAAACCGAGACGTCAAACCGCTGATCTTACTTCCGTCCCTCTGTACCTCTGTGCATCCGTCCCTCGGTTTTTATACCGAGCTGCCGAGCCGCTAAGCTGCGGCTTAGTTCCCCACCACAAACAGCTTTGCCCTCTGCACTTTCCCATTCGCCTTATTATGTATGGTTATAAAATACAGCCCCGGCGATACGTCGTTTCCGTATTTATTTTTGCCGTACCAGTACGCTATTATATTTTCCGCCTGTATGGATATTACGTTTTCACCCGCAACCGTGTAAATCTGTATTACCGAACCCGGCGGTACGTTGTCTATCTTTAAGCGCCCGTCTTTTGCCTTTTGCGGGTTAAACGGATTCGGATATATCACAGGCATTCCGCCCGGATAGTATTCAACACCTGTGTCTATTATAGGATGCTTTGGATAATTCGGATACGCGTAATCATTGTAATCAGCCGATGCCGAATTTTCAAAAACCCTGTCAGCGGGCATCTGCGTTATTTCAACGGTGAATTCCACCGTGATTTCATCCACACATGACGGCGTTCCTGGATAACACTGCGCGTTAAGCGAGACTCCCGCAAAATCCCAGCTTATTACATCCCCATCCAAAGAGTAACTGTACGGCGATGGGGTTGAAGCTGATACAAACTTTGTCCCTGCCGGCAGCGAATCCCATACATTTATGTTCCATGTATCTGCCGCGTACGGATTTTTTATAACAATCTGATAAGTAATCTTTGCCCCGACCTTAGGATTCTCTCCCCATGCTTTTAATCCCATTTCAAGTTCAACAGGAGTAGGGCCGGGAGTATTTGTATGTGTTGCCGTGAATGTTGATGTAAACGTGGCGGTATGCGTGAAAGTGTTTGTAAATGTGTTTGTGTTTGTCGCGGTAAAAGAAGGCGTACGTGTGTTTGTCGCCGTAAACGTGTCAGTAAAGGTGGATGTCTGCGTATAAGTGAACGTCTCCGTAAAAGTATTTGTAAAAGTGCGGGTATTAGTGTTTGTTGCCGTGTCTGTGTAAGTCATTGTATTTGAATGCGTGAAAGTCTGGGTAAAAGTATTAGTCGGCGGCGGCGTGCCTGTCACGGTATCTGACGCCGTGTATGTATACGTTGCCGTACTTGTAGAGGTATCAGTGCTTGTGGCGGTGTATGTGTACGTGTAAGTCTCTGTCGGCGTGTCTGTTGCCGTATTCGTAAATGTGCTTGTGGCAGTCTCTGTATCTGTTGACGTGTTTGTGGAAGTAATTGTAACGGTTGCGGTCGGCGTTGCCGTCATGGTGGGAGAAGCTGTCCACGTTAATGTTATTGTCGCGGAAATTATTATTGTCGTCTCTGTCTGCGTTATTGTTAAAGTGGGCGTCTGCGTGAAAGTTGATGAAGGCGAAACAGACGGCGTGGATGTCATCGTTGAAGTCATTGTGGCGCTTGACGACGGCGTTGACGTTAAAGTTGAAGTCGCGCTGGACGTAACAGTGGCCGTGGATGTTAATGTTGAAACCTTAGTATCCGTTGAAGTGGGCGAAGCTGTTATGGTTACGGTGGTTGTCGCTGTAAGCGTTACAGTGGATGACGGCGTTATTGTATTGGTGGCTGTTGAAGTCGGTGATGCTGTTTGTGACGGGCTTGAAGTTATGGTTACTGTAGAAGTGCTTGTGCGCGTGGCAGTGGGCGTTGATGTAAATGTGGGCACCACCCCGCATCTTATTGTGACTAAAGCGTCATCACTTACAGGCGCCTCTTTATCGCCGTAAACAAACGCTTTATTAATCTGCGGCGTATCAGCCACAGGGCATCCGGGATCAGTCACAACCGCATAATACACTATCTGCCCGCACTGGTTTATCTGCATATCGCCTATTGTCCAATCAAGCGACTTGCCGCTCTGCGCGAGAGTGGCTCCGGCCGGAGCCGATACAACGCCGCCAAAAGTAAGATACGCGGGTAAAGAATCAACCACATGCACGCCGGTGACTTCACGGCCCGGCATCGGCCCGTTGCCAAAAACCCTTCTCCAGGTATAACCATCCCACTCTTCAACTAAAATATTATCAATTGATATCGGCGTGGTTTCGCACGCGTGCTTGTTTACTTTATTCCATGTTACGGATGTTCCGTCCCCTTTTGTCCAGTCCGGGTTTATGGGAAACATGGGCTGGTCCGGCCCGCTTACATTCATAGCCGTGGTCTGCTGCGACCAGTCGTCTGTCCAGTCCTGCGGGTTCATATACGTTGAATCAAAAAGCCTTACTTCAAAATAAAAAGGAGATGTGACAGTGCCCATATGGATTCTGCTCATCATTCCGTAATAATTATAAAGGTGGTGCGTGGGCGTGGACGGCATTGAATTGAAAGTCATCATAAGCCTTTGGTTCCAGGACTGCCCCGTGGCGTCGGTG
Source organism: Candidatus Goldiibacteriota bacterium (assembly GCA_016937715.1). Classification (NCBI taxonomy): domain Bacteria; phylum Candidatus Goldiibacteriota; species Candidatus Goldiibacteriota bacterium. Next base: position 26,683 of record JAFGWA010000086.1, on the reverse strand, counting down.
CAGGCGGTCGGCATGCACGCCACAAAATCTTCAGTTGTCATTGAAATAGTGGCGTCAAACGGAGCGCTGGAGTTTTTGGCTATGCCCCACTGAGTGCCGTGAAGTTCTGAATTTACAAAATAAGAAATACGGTAATTGGACCAGTCTATTACCGGCTCTGCCGCTTCGTGGTGCGCCGCAAAATCCAATTTGTATTCCGAAGAGTTTGTTTCAAGCGGATTAACTCCCGCAGCCCAGTTAACCCCTGACCTTCCGCCGTTTATCCATCCCGCGGCCGCCGCGGAGTTACAGAAATCTATTGTATAAGTAACGGTATCGCCAACACCCACCAAAGACGCTCCGGCGGTCTTTGTAATGGTTAAAGCCGCAGATACTATATCAATGCAGTTTCTTCTTAACACCGCGGATACTTCATTCGGGAATTCACTTGATGTCCAGCCGGTACCATTACTGCAGCGGATATCGGCAAAGTTGCAGTAACGCCCCTGCGCCGCGTCGGATTTTACACGCGCCACAACTGTTATGCCGCCCATTGTCGCGCCGTAATTCTGGTTTCTCATGCCGGTTACGGTAAACCCTGACCCTCCCCATTCATAAATCCCGTTCGCGGAATCAGAAAAAACAGGCGCGGGAACGGAAGAAACAAATTCAATAGCGCTTGGAAGCGTGTCACGGACCGTAACATTTGTGGCATCCATTGAACCGTAATTGCGGTAATTTATCCAGTAAGTTATTATATCTCCCGGGAAACCGTAGGTTTTGTCAGTTGACTTATATACCTTCATATTTGCCGTAGGCATTATATCGCAGGCATTGGGCCAGTTGCCGGTTAAAATCATAAGCCCCACCTGGCGGAAGAATCCGTGAAAATAAGCGGGCACAGAAGATAAATAATTATCACCGGGAGTAGCGACATCCCATTCAATCATAAGTTCCCTGAAGAACTGCCCCATTAAATCAAAATCCTGTGAAGCCACAATAGCGGGAGCGGACGCACCAAACCTGTTTAAATGAAATGTCCAAAATTCCGACCCGTCAAGGTTATACGCGGTTAAAGCGGCAACCCCGTTAAAAGTAATTTTGGAAGATCCATAAGTTTTACACGCAAGCCCTGTTGCCTGCGGGTTTCTGTAAAAATTCGCCTGCTTTATAGCGGCGTTATACTGCCATGTGTTGCCGCCTGCGGTTATAGCGTGATTTACAGGGTCCCAGTCTTCTGTCGGATTACCGTTCCATAAATAATCAAGTATATTTCTTAAAGGCGCGCGGAAGTCTTCTCCGCCCACGTTAAAGTTCTGAAAAGTAACTGTGGAGCCTGTTATAGAATACTGTCCTGCATCAACAACTTTATGCGAACTTGCGGCAAGCCTTCCCATAACCCAGTTGGAAGCGGCGGTTGCGCGGAAAAACTGATTGTAATTCCACGCGGGGTCTCCGTTTGCCTGAAGCGCTTCACCAAAACACCTGTAATAACCCGGCGCGGTATAATCGTAATATGAATTTGACTGCGGGCCCGCCCTGTTTGGTTTGTCCCCGGGCTGCGATATCGCCCAGTTTGTAACTTCGGGCCAGGTATTGCCGCCCTTTACGTAACCGTCAAAACCAATATCGCCGGAGTCATAGTAAGCGTCTCCCACAATATCACCTTCATCTTTTTCAACCATAAAACGCATAAGGTCAAGCGCCATTTGTTTATACTGAATTGCGGGCTGGCTATTTGTGTTATTTGCGCCGGATCCGCCGGGCGCGTAATAACCTGTATTATCGCCCCACTGTTTCCACGCGATAAGGCAAGCAAGGGCTATGTCATCATCGCCGTCAGTGGCAGCGTCAGAACCGGGACCTGCCCACGCCGGCGCCCACGCGCCAAAGTTGTATCCGGGATTGTAAATTGTATTTGTGGAATATATTTTGGATTTGTTAAAATAATTGTTTTCAACCAGATAAAACCAAAGCCCGTCAAACGCATCCTTGTCGCACATTAAAGCAGCACCCAAAAGCGCGTAACCATGGCCTTCAGAACAATATGGGCTGGACGTGTCTTTGATTAAGTTGACATTGACGTTTGCGCCGGCAGCGTTCTGATAGGTTATTGTGCCTGCGTAATTAAATTCATTTGAATGTATCTTCCACGCGTCGCGCATCCACATTTCCATTTCCGCGTGTGAAACCCCATCAGGCAGGTGCGAAGCAAGTGTTTCCCCGCCAACGTAATCCATAAACTGCGGAAAAGGCATAACAGGGTTTCCGGAATTAATATTTATATTAATAGCCGCAAATGAAGAAATAGATATGCCTATGGCCGCTGAAGCTGTAAGTAAAACCTTTAATAGCTTCAAAACATTTACCTTCTTTCATGATATGAAATCCCGTTCTATTGATTTATTATATATATCGCGTATATAGAAGTCAATAAACAGTTTACACGTTTAATTTAGACAACACAAAAGAAATAAGGTTTCTCTATTTCTGTCCATAAATAACCTTATTTTTAAGGACTTTTGTGGTTTTTGTAAAAAAACAAAGATGACAAAACAGTTGTATTCAACAGTTATAAAATTTTGAATTTCAGTTTATTTATAAAATACTATCTCATCCCCAAAATTATCCTGTCTTTTATTTCATTTGATATACCGCCCGGTTCATATCCCCAAATTAGAACATTATCCGCATATACAGTGATTTTATCCCAGTTAATAAACCATGACTGAGTACCAAAAGAATAATCATTTGTCTGTGTAAAGATATTATATGGCTGCCATGCCGAATGATGTATCCTTAAATGAAATTCCGCATATTCTCCGGGAGGAATAGTGCCCGCGCCCGAGGTATATGAAGTTGTCTGTACCCTGGTTTGTCCTCCGATAGATGTGTTTTGTATAACTGCATTGGTATAATTCTTAATATCTTGTCCGCTGGCAAGCCTTCTTGATTCATCAATTTCAACAACATCCGGATCGACGCCCTCATACGTATACCAGTATTTTACCTGAAGAGCACTTAATGGAATTTCCATACATCCTTCATTATATATTCTTACATTTATGTATATAGTATTGTTTTCCGCGTTTGAGTTATATGAAAAATACTGTACTCTTACATTTCCCGTTCCCGGTTCCGGTGTAATTGTACCTGTAGGCGTTACAGTAACAGTTTGTGTCACTGAATGAGTCACGGTTAATGTACTTGTGGCTGTATTTTCAACAACTGCAGTGCAAGTAATAGTCGCTGTAGGAGAAAGAATGCTGCTGCAAGGCACTTTTCCTGTGTTTATTTCATCTTGGGTAGCAGGTCCTGTCCATTCCGAAACAAGCACGCCGTTCTCATATAACGCAAAGTAAGGGCTTTCCGTATATTCCACGAAACCAAGTTTTGAATAATCATTGCAACCCGCATCAAACGGATTCTGCCAGTTCCTGTGTATTTGTCCGTCAATACCCTGAGCATACCCGCCTCCGGCTGGTATTGTCGCGCTGTTAGTAAACGAAAGCACCGCTTCTCTGTTAGCTTTCCTGGTCTCATCCTGTGTGCAGGCAGGCCAGGAAGGATTGTTATTAACAAATACCGTAGAATCAACGCCCGAAATCCATGTACCGGAAACATCCTTTATCTCGCCGTTATACGCTCCGTTCAGATAAATATTATCATCCGAATAAAACCACATCTTTATCTGAAGGTTCTGTACATTTACCGGAGTATTATCATAATTTGTTATTTTAAAATCGTATGCAAAAACCTGTCCGTTACATGCATCCGTGCCTTTTACCTGAAGATTTAATTTATGAGAAATCAGCACAGGCGTTCCGGTAACGGTTGCGGTCGGGCTAAACGTGTAAGATATTACAGGTGTATTCGTACCGGTTATAGATGCAGTGATGGTCATAGTCCAGGTTCTTGACGCAGTTAAAGTTGCCGACATAGTTTCTGTCATTGTCGGTGTCCCTGTCATAGACGGCGTATTTGTCCCTGTTGCCGTCCCTGTTGCCGTCCCTGTTGCCGTCCCTGTTGCCGTCCCTGTTGCCGTCTCTGTTACTGTCTCTGTTGCCGTCCCTGTTGCCGTCCCTGTTGCTGTCCCTGTTGCTGTCCCTGTTGCCGTCCCTGTTGCCGTCCCTGTTGCCGTCCCTGTTACTGTCTCTGTTACTGTCTCTGTTACTGTCCCTGTTACCGTCCCTGTTACTGTCTCTGTTGCTGTCTCTGTTGCTGTCTCTGTTACTGTCTCTGTTGCCGTCTCTGTTGCCGTCTCTGTTGCCGTCTCTGTTGCCGTCTCTGTTGCCGTCTCTGTTGCCGTTATCGTCGATGTTGAAGTAAATGTAGGACAGAAATCCTCCGGTTCTTCGCCCCATACATGCTCCCCATCAATATAAAGGCTCATACGGAAATTATCAGTGTATTCCGTCCTTGGTCCGTAGCTCCAGTCATTACTCTGATCATACTCTCCATGGTCAGCTTTTGAAAAACTAAACTGCAGGTACAGTTCCTCACCCGTTCCAAATGTTCCCGAATCACCGGCAAAAGTTATCTCTACAGCCCTATTCTGAGTATCGCGGCAAATAGTTTGTATATTTCCTTCAATATGACTGCCCATCTGTTCACCCGAAGGCTGTACAAATACATTATCAAACTTAAGTGTTTCCTGCGATATTTCACCTTCATATTTATACCAATATATTATCTTTACAGAAGAATACATTATATTTTCCGACCTGTTTATTACACGCACCTTAACCGCAGGAATCTGAGTAATTCCGTAAACACTCTCTTTACTCATAACCTCAAACAGGACAGGAGTTCGAGTCACAGTAGCAGTTCCCGTGGCCGTACAGGTTTCCGTCACAGTTTCCGTTGCAGTATCAGTCATTGTGATTGTACCTGTCTGTGTCAGAGAAATGGTGCAGGTGATAGTCTTTGTAACAGTCGGCGTAGATGTATTTGTCAGAGTCGCCGAAAGGGTTTCTGTAACGCTTGGCGTAACCGAAAGCGACGGTGTTTGTGTTGAAGTTACCGTAGCAGAAGGGCCCTGAGGCGTTACTGTAGGTGTAACAGTGGGCGTATACGTGGCAACAGGAGCGCAGTTCCTGCAATTATCCTGATATTTCCACAAACCTGCATCATACGCTTCACCCCTGTTGAAATACGAACCACCCATTAACACTTCTCCGGATGATGTAATAGCCGTCCTGTCAGTACCGCTTAAAATGTAATTATAAGTGCCGTCAAGAACTGTTTTAATCCCCTCTTCCGGCGCCATTGTGTCAAATACATAAAGCATAAGGCTGCTTGTTTTGTTCGCTCCAATAAATATCCTTCCACAACCGTCAATAGAAGCATCCGCAAACAAATCACCCATCCCTGAATCAAAAACGTATTCGCCCGACTGTAAATTGCCTGTATACCTTACCGCAAGAATATCGGTATTCATTCCGTTATCTTTTGTTCCAAGCCCCCAGATATTTCCATTCATATCTTCAAGCACTGTGTAAAAAATATCCGCCCCTGCTGTATCATATGCATACTTTATATTCAGCAATTGCGAACCGTCATATTCCCATATAACAGCCTTCCTGTTTGAGTTCTCTATTATATATCCTGAAACCAGAATATTACCTGTCTTATCATGAGACAAACCTGTAATAACGGCATTAAACGACTGACTGCCATAAGAAGCAATAAGTTCAAATTTTGAAGTCTGTGGGGAATACTTCCATAGTACAATGCCAAGATTTCCTTCAACTATGTTCATGCCTGCCGTATATATACCGCCATCCTGTGTTATATCTATGCTTTGAACGGATGAACCTGCATAACCCGTAAAAGAACCTTCTTCCTGTACCATATCCCCTGAATAACGCAGGACAGCCGGGCCATAATATGAGCCGTCAGAGTACTGTTTGTTAACAGCTATCCATACCGCACCTTCCCTGTCAGCGGCAGTGTCAACCGCATATACATCACCGTTTATTGAATACTGCACGCTATTTTCATCCGGGATTCCCGAAGAGCTGTATCTGATAATTTTTAAATAATCAGTCCCTGATACGCCAGGATTTTCGGAATTAATTACCGATACAATATCTCCTGAAAATTCTTCTGCAATACCCGCATAGTATTCATTCCTGTTATAGGTATTCTCCGCGAAAACCACTCCATTAACGCCAAAGCCATCATCAGGCACAAGACATACTGTTGCCGTAGATGTCGGCGACGCAGTTGCCGTTACAGTTGGAGTAAATAAAACGGAACAAGGTTCTTTGGCGCTGCTGTTATCTTCTATTACTGCCGAAGTCCATTCACTAACAAGCACTCCATTCTCATAAAGAGCAAAATAAGGAGTATCAGTATATTCCGTAAAACCAAGCCTGGAATAATCGTCGCAGTTCTCATCAAACGGCGTCTGCCAGTTCCTGTGTATCTGTCCGTCTACACTTTCCGCATAACCACCGCCCACAGGAAGAACAACAGCCGACGTAAACGACAGTACAGCTTCTCTGTTGGCCTTTCTATTTCCATCCTGCGTACATGACGGCCATGAAGGTGCGTTGTTTACAGTAACAGTGGAATCTGCCGTTCCGACCCACACACCTGATGAATCCCTTACGTCTCCGTTATACGTTCCGTTTAAAGTTATATTGTCCTCTGAATAAAACCACATCTTTACCTGCAGATTCTGCACATTTACAGGAACACTGTCATAATTTGTTATTTTAAAATCATAAGCAAAAACCTGCCCTCCGCATGCATCCGCTCCTTTTACCTGAAGATTAAGTTTATGCGTTAACTGCTGTGTAGGTTCCGGCGTTACCGTTATTGTAGCCGTCGGAGTAGACGAAGATGTTGAAGTAAGCGTTTCAGTTACCGTCCGCGTTACAGTCTGTGTAACTGTTACGGTCATCGTCACAGTGGCTGTCGGCGTCGCAAAACAACTTTTGCATGTATCGGCGTATTTCCAGAGAGCCATATCCGTTGTTCCGCCTGACTGAGCATATCCTGCAATATATATGCCCCCGTCCTTATCAACATCTACCGCATTACCGCCAGAACCGGAAATCCCGTATATATTTGATGTTTCCAGCGTATTAAGTTCTGTATCAAAAGCAAATACAGACGCATAATCCCCGGAGAAACCTGCAAGCACAAGATTTCCGCAATAATCAATATCCGCATCATATATCAATGAGTTATCATCCGTGCTTACTGCAGCCAAAGATACCATGCCGGAATCATATTTCCATACCGCGGCATGGGTATTTTCCACAGAACCGCTATACCCGCATATCCAAAGAATTCCGCTATTATCTGCCACAACCGTTTTTGCAGCGTTATAAATACCTGATGCTTCATATACCAGTTCAAGCATTCCTTCAATACTGTTATACAGCCAGAGCGCCATGTGCCGTTCATTATCAGTATCAATATATCCCGCAAGCCAAATGTTGCCTGAATTATCTTCTACAACAGATTCAGCAAACGAGTTTATATTTGACATATATACCGCCTGAAGCTGAATACCGTCAGTATAATTGTAGAGTGCTGCATGAACAACTTCTGTTGAATCATCCTGCGTGTAACCCGCGCCATAGACCTTGTTGTCTTCCGACACTAATAGATCCCTGATACTATCCTGTGCTCCGCCGTCAAATCCCGAAGCATTTATTATCCTGTCTCCGTTAATTTCCCATATATACGCATTATATGATTGTCCCGGCACATACGATTCACCTGCCGCATAAATAACGCCATTTTCACCTTCAAGAAGCGCCCTTATGGTGTCGTAACTGCCGCCGTCATATACCAAAGGAGACAGTTTTGCCGCGCCATCTTTCCCATATTTCCATACAATCCCGTCTTTTATATAATCCCCGTTATATGAACCAACACGATTACCTGCCGCGTAGACACTTCCATCCCGCGCAATAATAACCGCCCTTGCGTATTCATCAATTCCCATACCTGAATCATAAAGGACTTTTCCTGTAAAATTAAACTCCTTAACCGGTATTACACACCTTTCAGGTTCAGGCGTAACTGTTACCGAAGGAGTTGCGCTTGGTGTTGCCGTACGTGTGGAAGTAATAGTTATCGTCATTGTCTGCGAAGGCGTCGGTGTCATTGTGGGTGTAACTGTACCTGTATCCGCTTCCGTATACGTAGGGCTTATTGTAGGCGTTTCTGAAACCGTAAAAGTAAGCGTCGGTGTAGGACACGGACCGCAATTATCCGCAAATTTAATAATAACCGCGTCCCTTGTACCGGACACATTTTCAGAAGTACCCGCAATGTATATTGTTCCATATCCGTCTGTATAAACATCCCTGCTGCCGTCAAAACCACTGCCTCCGGCAGTCCCGTTAATATATACCGCTCCGTTACTGCCAAAACTGCTGTCTATACTACCGTCACTATAAAGGCGCGCAAGCACCATATCCCTGCCTCCGGACGAATCAATACTATGCCCGGATATAAGCAGCCTTCCGCATTCATCATATGTTATTGAATTTGCTGAATCCACCGAAGACGCTGAAATGCCGTTCATTACAAACACTCCGTCTGCTCCAAAGGCCCTGCAGGGAGTGCCGTCAGGCAGCAATTTCCAAAGTGCCATATCGTCACTGCTATAAGCGTTAATACCGCCGTTTATATATCCCGCGACATATATCGAATCATACGCATCCACAATTATTTTCTTCGCGCCATTATACTTTGAATCTTCATATATATATATGCCATTAACTCCGTCCAAATCATTTGCAGCAAAACTTGTGTCTAAAGCGCCGGAACCGTCAAGTTTAAGCACCGCCATTGAAGGCCCTATATTTGCCGCTATTACAGGATTTCCTGATACATCAAGCGTTATTGCAACAGCCGAATCATTGGTTCCGGCAGCTGAATAAACATACCCGCCTTCTTCTGCAATACCGCCATTACCAAACAAGGTATCAACCTGTCCATCTGGCATAAAACGTAATATTATTATATCGTTTCCTGCAGTAAGATTATTGTACACATAACCTGCCGCATAAATACTGCCGTCAGAAACAACAGCCGCGTCAAGGCATTCCGCGTTTCCCTGCCCGGCATATTTGTACTGATGTATCAGCCCGCCGGATGAAGAATACTTTAGAATAACAATATCAGTGTCATATCCATTGCCTGACGAACCTGCAATTAATATATCCCCGTCATTTCCGGCATTAACAGAATACGCCGTATCATTGAATCCGGCGTCAAATACAACCATACCTGTACCGGCGAAACCGGTATCCTGTGTCCCGTCAGCGTTATAATGCAGCAGCGCTATATCATCAGTGTCTCCCGAACCGCGTATAGTGGCAGCCGCGAACATACCTCCCTGACCGTCAGGAATAATCCCGGCAAATGAACTGTTTCCATATACAGAATGATAAACAGCAGCCCCATTAAACCCATATTCCGCATCTTTCCTTACACACTGCGTGGATGTGGCTGTCGGCGTTGCTGTCATAGTGGGTGTCATAGTAACAGTCGGTGTAGCAGTGAAAGTAGGAGTAACAGTCGGCGTATGTTCTTCAATTGTCGTCCCGCAAGAAGCGCACGTATTGGCATACTTAAGCAGAACCGCATCCATACTGCCTGATGAATTTTTCGAAGTACCGCCAATATATATAGCACCGGCATCATCTTCCGCAATTGCGTTTGCCCCATCATAACTGTACAACCCTGTGTAAATATTATGCACACCCTGAAGTTTCCCGTCAGTTCCGTAAATATCAACAAAGACAGAATAAACAGACAGATTACTGCTGCGTTTTATTCCCGCAACATATACATAATCACAGTTTTCAGCCGCTTTTACCGCGCTTGCCCTGTAATAATAGCCGGTTCCATCATAAGCAGATATAACCACATATCCCGTTCCATTAAAAGACGTATCAAGCGACCCCGCATCGGCAGCACTGCCTCCCTTTACTTTCCATACAGCGGCACAGTCAACTCCCCCGGCATTTGTCATACCGGAAACATATATGTTATCAGCAGAATCAACGCTGATTCCATATGCAAAATCACCGCTATTGGCTGAAAGGTTACTTGTCATATAACCATCGCCGTCAAAATCCATATCCAGGCCTCCGTCCTGAAGCAGCCTTACAACAAGCATTTCAAGGCTTGTCCCCATGTACGTAAATCCTGCTATCACAAGCTTTCCTGAACTGTCAAAAGCCGCTGCCTCCGGATATGTGGCGTTATAACCGGTATCAAATATTTTAACTCCGTCAACCGCGTCATCACCGGAAGAATAAGAAATGTCAATTGTCCCGTCAGTGTTAAGCCTTACAACCGCCATATTGCCGGATGTATAGGTACATACAAGTATGGGCTTACCCGATTGTTCCACAAGAACAGCCCTTGGATTTGTATCCGGTATTAAGACAAGCCCGTCAATACCATCACCGTCACCCGCGCCAAATCCTCTATCCACACTGCCGTCAGTATTAAGCCTTAAAACCGCAGTAACGCTGTTCATAATACCTGTGACATATATTTTCCCGTCAGAAGCAACTGCTGCATCTTCGCCTGTCATGTCAACCCTTGAATATATACCGGCAGAAGCAAATGCTGTATCAACCGAACCGTCTGTATTGTGCCTTGCAAGTTTAAGCCCGTTGCCGTCCTGTGCAAGAGCAAGTATCCTTCCGTTCCCGTCTCTTTTGACCGAATTCACTGCACCTGTACCGTAATTATAAACTCCCGCATTACCAAAGTCCGTATCAAGCTGAGTGCACTTATTGAACTTAATGTATACCGTTTTATGCACTTCCTCATTTCCAACGTTATCAATACTGTAATACGTAACAGTAACATCAGAAGTCAGGGTATAGTTTATCTGCCCCATATATTCAGTGAATGAAAGATATGTCCCAGGCGGCACAACACCGCTGGTTATATTATAAAATATGCGCCCTCTTGTAGCTCCGCACCATCCGCCCTGATATACCATGTCAGGCCTGGATATGCCGGACCCGTTAAGCCCGTTTATTTTCGGGTCTTCAGCAGAAAGGCTTATGGTGACATTACCTTCTCCTGCAAGATCAATACTGCCTGTATCCACTCGTTCCTCATTTACATACATTAAAGTAGCCGGAGGCGTACCGTCAACAATAAAGTATCTTACGTTCGGTCCAAAGCCGCTAAGTCCGCTGTCATTTTTAAGCATGTCTTTTGCTGCAAATTCTATTGTATTTATTCCTTCTCTCATAGTATCAGCTTCTACTCTGGGAGACCAGTTACCCACACATCTTGACGGTAAACCCGGCACTTTAGGCGGCCATTCAACCTGACATAACAGCTTTGTCTCTGACTGATCAGGATCCACCCCTATGGGGAATACCCTGTATCTTACCTCATATATATTGTTTGGGTCAAAACTACTTACAGGAGTTTTTGTTAACAATCCGTAATCTGCCATTATCCAGCCATTTGCCCTGCTAAGATAATAAACATTCATGACCGGCCCTGCTTCAAGCCTCCACGTTTTTACAAAATCAGAGAACTCTTCGTCGGTCATTGCTGTTACCTTGTCTATAAGTTCCTCTCCTGCATTCTGTGATGTAAGAAGCTGTATGGCTTCTTCCTTTGTTATTGATGCAGAAGGGGCATTGTTGCCGTACAGCACATCATAAAAGTCGTAGAAATCATACACATCAGGAGAGCTTTCAGCAGGGAGTCCCTCTATATAGTTCATAAGATCTTCCGAAGTACCCTGCGCCCTTAGCATATCTATTATCTGCTGTCTGTCAAATGCAGTCCCCTTATCAATAGTCATAAGCTGGTCTGATTTATACGCATAGCACTCGTTAAATGTTATAGGTATCAAAGGAGGTTTTGTATCTATCATTATTCTTGCTTTATGAAGTTCTTCTATATTACCATTATTGTCTACAGCTCTATAATAAAGTACAAAGTATTCATTTTCTATAGGTATACTAATCGATACAGAATAAGTCTTTAATTTCGGCATTATCTCCGTAGAATCTCTTGCCGTATCACTTAAATCAAGATAATATTCTATCCTATTCACGCCTGAAACATCATCGACAGCAGATATACTTATTAATGAACTTTCCCTAACAAATTGCGAAACAGGAGGATGATCATCATAGACAGCCTCTATGTGGTTCTTCAGGCCCTCATTCCCGGAACGATCAACCGCTGTAACATAGTATGCCCATTTAGAACCCTGCGGTAAAACCACAGAATCAGTAAAAACATTAACGCCATATAGAACAACACCTACTAACACATCATCCTTATATATCCTGTATTCCTTCACATCGTCATCATCAGGCGAAATCCACGAAAGTTCAGGAACGCCGTTCACCATTATATATGTAAGTTCCTTAACCATTCCCGGAGCCTTTGTATCAATTTCTGCTTCATACACATATACACCCAAATTTCCGGCCATATCAGTTCCGGTAATTTCAAAATTTACAGGCCCTGATTTAAATATAGGCCTTACTTCCACAAACGCGGAATAGCTGCCGTTATTTTCGATTATTACGGGTATTTCTTCGCTTATCCCGTCAGTTACAAATACAGCTTTTAACTTAACCGGTTCAAGAAGTGTTTCAGAAGGTATAACATTCATAAATATCCTGCCCGTTGCAGCAGGCGCAATTTCAAATTTAGAATCTGTTACCACCTGATATGCCGGCCTTGTCCTGTCTATTCTTACTGTTTTTTCAACAGTGCTTATTGAGCCGTTATTATTAACAGACGCCCTGATTACAAGGTCATAATCCTCACCTTCAGTTTCCGGAACCGCAAATTCATATACTATTTCCCCTGTTTCAATGTCCGTTCCCGGTATTACGACCTTTTTTACTATTAATTCATCAGCAATATTTTCCCCGGAACCGTTCACAAGAAGCGTCAGTTCAGGCAGGCATCCGGCTATATATGATTTTGATTTTATTAGTACAGTCTTTCCAAGACCGGCCAAATCCCTGTCGGTTTCAAGGGTAACGGGGCCTTTGTCTTTTTCTATACGGAAATACCCTTTGCCATTACCCTGTGTATCTTCCGCATCCATACCGCTGAAACGCACTTCAGCTTTACCTTCAAGCCCTCCCGGAACCTGAAGCACAGCTAAATATTCATTTACAGGCGCGTAAACAGTCCATTTTCTTCCTTCCATGACAGGCGTAACTTCCACCGGCTGGCCTTCAGCATTCAGTAAAAGAGCACTAAACTCAAAACCTGTTATTTCGGAACCGTCCGCGTTAACATCTGTCAGGTAATAATCCCCGTCTATTCCCTCTATTTTAAACCGTTTATTATGCCACCACACAGCCGGAGGTATTGATACGCTTTCACCCGGTTCTGTTTTCACAATGACCAGCCTAATAGAACCCTGCCCGTTAAATACAAAACTGCCTGTTACAGCCCCTTCGTTTCCTGTCCAGGACCATGTGTTTGCGCCATTCACGCTGTATATATCGCTGACCTTAACTTCTTCCTCTGATGTGCCATCTTTAACGGTTACCCAGAATGATTTTTCTATCGCAGAACCGTCTTCTGCATATTCAACAGCCACTCCTGCTTTATTTATCAGATAATTATTTCCGTTTATTATTATATTTGTACCGATAAGTTCTGTGTTTGCTATTCCTCCATTAGGAAGCTGCCTTGCAGTTGAACTTCCCGTATACCTGTCAAGAACAAATTTATATTCATTTTCCAATCCCGGCTGAAGCCTCCATTTCACCTGAAGAGAACCCGTCCTATACTCCTTGTCTATCCTTGTGAAAGAAACAGGAACAGGAGTCGGAGCCTCCACCGGCCAGTAAACATCGCCTGTAAGCAGCCCGTCCTTCAGGTTCTTATTCGACTTAACATATACCGTCACTTTGCTTCCGGAAGCTACAGGGTCAGGCGCCGCATAAAATTCAAACGCCGGCGGATTGAAATCAGGCATAAGAAATACTGATGAGAACGAGGTTATTTCCGCTTTTACTTCATTAATATCCTTGTCTATTACGGAATTCACCTTCATGACCTCTGTATTACCGCTGTCAGCAATGTGCACCTTATATACGCCAAGCATTTCTTCATTCAAACCTTCAACCTGTACCTGATCGTAATAAAGGGTCATTATCGCGGGCTTTTGAACCTTACCGCCCTTCTGGAAAAAGTCATTTGATGTAAGCGTGTCAGGCGATGAACTTCCTGTGTTAGCCGCTTTAAATGAATATATTAATCCCGGAGGCACAAAATTATCGGGATTAACCGGAATCTCCGTGCGTTTAACCGGTGTTATTGTCACAACTTTGTCATTTTTAACAGAGCCTTTAGGGAACAAAAGTTCACACTGTTTGTAAGCATCAGTGGCTGTTCCTCCTGTTGTGCTGTTAATATAATGCCCTATTATAACCGGCTTATATTTTTCTATCGCCTTGTTCTGTGCCGTATCAACCACTGTAAGTTTAATCGTATAATACCCTATTTTATCCCTTACATTAAGGTAACCAAGAATACCGTCCTTAACCGTCTCGTTCACATCAGACGTTAAAGGATCGTCGCTTATTTTTGCTATCAGATGATATGAATCATTCTCTGACGCATTGGTTTTCCTGTATTCCAGAGTATAGTATGAAGGATTAAATACAACAGGGGATGATGATCCAACCGGACCCGGGGTTTCAGAATCCGCCACAGATTCTTCGGGAGTTTCACCGGCGCTTGTATCACCCATAATTTTTATATATGTCCTTGCCTCATACGGCTCTATGGACGGTTTTCTTAACTGCATTTCCAGATTGTCGCCCGGATATTCGGAATAAACCTTACCTGCCATGTATCCGTCCGAGGACAATCCGTTGGAATTAAATCCTATTGTATAGGAATTAGACTGTTGAGTATAATTTTTGTCACCTTCCGAATAAATCCCTTTTAATCTTTCAGAAAGAATTATATCTTGGTCTATTTCGTCGCTTTCAGGGTAAAAAGGCCCGTTTACTGTCCATGAGGATTTGTGCGGCACTTTATCCGGCCCCAGCGGGTACATATGGTCCTCCGGTCCTGAGAAAAATATAGTTTTTATCTGATCTATCTCTTCCTGTTTTGGGAAAGGAGGAACAAACTGTTTTTCGTTATCATCAATACTTTCAAAAATATTATTTTCTATACCTTCCCTGTTCCTGAAATCAATAACATTGTCATGGACATTTCCCGCAAAAGACCATGAATCATATCTCTTTTTTATGGTAAGCCTTGCGGAATAATTTATTGTATAAGTTCCCCTGTCATAATTCTTATTTAATACTTCAAATTCCACAAGATAATTGTCAGGCTGTATTTCCGGCTTTATATCAAAGGATTCCAGATAGTCCTCCGAACCATACAAAAGGCCTGTTCTTGTTACTGTACTTATAACCTTATTCTTTGTATCCTGCCTTATTTCTTCAAGCTTTCCTGTTATTGTATCAAGCATCGGTACTTGTCCTGTTACATATTGTGTTCCTTCATTACCGCTTAAAGGAATTTCCAGCACAACTTTATTCAACGCAGGCGCAGTTCCCCTGTAATTATTTGATTCATATCTGAAATTTACAACAGCAGCCATTGTGACCCTTGCATATGACCCATATCTTGAAGTTATAGAACCTTCCTGATACCCTATCTGCATTTCAGGCCCGGCAGGCTCTCCTGAAGGTTCCCTTCTGTTCCCGTAAGAATAATTAATTTCATTATAGTATCTAGCCCCGGTGTTATATAAATTCCCGGTGAATCCTGTGATTATTCCTTCCAGTACAGGATTTGAATATTTTGGCGCCGGCCTCACAGCATCGTCTTCAGTGACATTTATTTCACCTGAACCATCGCTTTTCCAAAGGTTAGTTTCTATAAGCCCCTGCATAGGTTCGTCTTTTGTACGGTCAAGCAGCCCTCTTGTGTCCAGATTTATACCGCCATAATTATCAGGCAAAAATTCTATCTTAAACAGATTTATAAGATCCCCGTGCCTGTATAAAATATCTTTTATTTCCTGACTATTCTTAACATTCTCTTTTCTTCGGGGATGTATGGAATTAATCCCAGGATAAAGGACTATTATGTTTGAGTTGACAGGATTAACACACGACAAATTCTTTTTTGCCCATGTATGGGGTTTTATCGTATCGCCTATCTCCGCATTAAACCTTCCCCACCAGTCATCTTCACCGCCTACACGCCCGTTATTCAGGCTTATCTCCCAGTCTGCATTGTCACCAAGAGTGGGGCACCCAAAATTATTGAACCCTCCGAAATCATACTCCCACCTCACAAGGCTGTTCCACGGCAATCCCACTTCCCATTCAGAATCCCGACACTTGTCATTGCATACTCTTACACCTGCAATCGTTGTGCAGTTACAACCATACCCGTCCGTATCTGCAGTTGCATTGCAGTCACGTATTGTATATCCGTGCTCTATGTATCCTTCAGTGGCAGAACCCTGCACAAAAAGTCTGAAAGGCATAGGCTTATCATATTCCCCGGAGCCTGAGACTCTGTATTCAAAATATGGTTTGGGCAGTTTAAGCATAACATTACTTTCGTTATTATCTTCAAGATATACCTGTCCAAGAAGCCCTGTTTCTGTAACAGAATAATTAACACTTACCTGGTCGCTCTTTGAATCGCCGTATGAAGGCCCGCTGAATATCATTGTTATTGTATATCTTCCGACAGGCAATACAGAACCGGCATTATTCCTGCCGTCCCATACTATCCTGTGAGCGCCCGGCGACTTAAGGCTTTCATCAAACACAAAATTATTCCTTACTATTTCACCGGCAGAATTAATCACTTTCGCATTTATCGCTGTAACCGCTTTATTAACGTAATAATCTACATTTACAGTATCGTCAGTATTGTACATTATTGATTTAGGGGACGCTTCCACTTTTGGAATAAACGGCACCGAATACATTTTTGTCACAGCAGGAGATAAAACATTCCCGGCGTTATCCTGCGCTTCAAGCCTGAGTTTAAGCACATCGCCCTGCAGGTCATCAAGTTTTATATCCCCAAGCCTGTTTTCAGGGTCTATATTTACTATTCCCCCGCCTATAAGCTTTTCAAGATTGGAATCAGTCTGAAGGTAAAGCTTATATTCCCCAAGCTCAAGAGGAACTGGCGATTTGGGCACGTTATCCGTTACAAACACCCTTCCAAGAACCATATCCTCTTCGCCTGCTGTTTCAGGTTTATTAATTTCAGCTGTTATATTGGCGCTTGTAGAATGCTTTCTTATTATAAATTCCTTGTTGTATGCTCCTGCTGATACTTTCACCTTATAGTGCCCGTCGGCAAATCCCTCGCTGTCAAACAGGGCTTCAAACCTTAATCCTTCTTTAATTTCGCCTGAAAGTTCATTTACAAGATTCCCTTCGGTCACATTGCCGTCCGCATCCACCGCTGCTTCATATATCTGAAATACAACCGGCTCTCCGTCCACATTGACATTGGCAACAAGAGTGGTTACATCCTTAAAAATATTATTTTCCGCGTGCGGATTATATATACCCGGAGGGTTTGTAACTGTTATGTCCTGTACAGTTACACCGTCAACCGGTATAACGACGGTCATCGGTTCGCCGTTCTCATCAACCGCGGCGGATTCACCCAGAATAAAAAGAGTAAGGTCGTATACTCCGGACGGCAGGGCAGAAATATCCCAATCCGCCAGTTTTCCGTCATTTATGGAAATAATAGACGTCGTAACGTCATCACCATAATAATGTGACGGTTTCGCGGGCACAGTAACAAATGTATATCCGTCAATATCAAGGCTGTCGCCTAAACGCAGTTCAGACAGCCTGTAACCTATTCTATAACCCTTAAAACCTTCAACATCCGGGGCAACTCCCATTACCACCGCTATCTCGCCGTTATCTGCCGGAATAAGTTCTGTGTCCCCGGAAACAGCAGGCAGCCCTGCAATCTGTTTAATCTCCGGAACTATCCTTCCCTTCACTATAGGGCATGACGCAACAGATGAATTGCCGAATGAATCAACAACTGTTACAAACGCCCTGTAAAGCCCGTCTTCAACAACGCCCGTGCTTCCATCAAGCCTTTTCCCGATTCCGTCCCATTCCACCCCATCTTCTATTGCAGGCGCGGGTTTAAGATACCCGTCATCAATGGCGTTGCCTTCGCCGTCTGTTTCCGCAAAATTATAAAAATAATGCTTCTTTGAAGTATATCTGTCCAGCCTGAATTCTTCCGGTTCTCCGTACTTCCCTGCGTACTTAAGGGTAATAGCCTTCTTTTCATCTATACCGTTATATATCGTCCTTATATTTTTGTATTGCCCGTCCATCTTTCTGCATATATCTATTTTCGCAAAAACATATTTTGAAGTGGTACACATAGGCGTGAAATATATTGAAGTTGTAAGCCTTCCTTTTGCTTCGTCCTCCGGATTAAATATCATCGGCGAAGCGGCAGGGGAATAGGCAAACACAGGAGCGGTATCCGCCGGAAGCAGATAATATTTCCCGCCGGCTTCATTCTGTCTTGTATATATTTTATATGTCCCTATAGGATGTTCTGTCTTTAAAAGCTCCCTTTTTACGGTTTTTACAGTTCCTTTAGATTCCTCTGTTTCCCTGTATATCCCAAGATTTTCTTCCACTATGCGTAAAGCTTTGTTTCTTTGCGCTTCATAGTCAGAAGAAGAAGGGTCAAGTTCAAATATTTCATTCATATTTTTTATTTCAAGGTCGTCTTTTGTATAACTTACAGTTATCTCCAGTACCGGCGTGGGTGCAGCAGCCGGGTCAGACCCTTCCGCCGTTTCCTGTGCGGTTATATTTAATCCACCCTTAATAATTCCTCCCGGATACGCGTATACGCCAAACTTATTAGTCAGCATTTCGTATTTATCAGAAAGAAGCGGCAGGCCGGGAGCGGTATTTTCGGGATATACCACGCCAAACAAAGTTGAAATGCCGCTCTGTATTATTCCCTGAGGAACTTTTATCATGAATTTCGCGTATGAATCCGCTATTAAGGTAGGCGCGGTATTATCTGCATCTACCGGAACCCCGACAGAAAACCTTGCGCGGTCCTTTTCAACATCCGCATCATTAAGTTTTGTATCTGAAATTATTGTCCTTAACGTATAAGGCCCCACCATCTTTTTTGACCAGACATCCCAAACTTTCATTTTCGTGAAAAGAGGGCCTGTAACCCTCTCATTGGTATCAGCAATAATTCCGGCAGAAAATTCTGTTTCTTCATCCGGGCTTCCTCTGTCAAGCCATCCGTCAGCGTACTGAAGCTTATAATTTTTAAACCCTGTGGAATCCGCCGCTCCCACACATGTAATAAACGATGTGCAGTTATACTTATTCTTTATGCGCAGCCTGAATCTGCCCCCTTCAGGAACTTTGTCCGATACAACGTACTTACCGTCAACTTTATTTTCGGAAACAATTTCAAGATCATTATTTTCCGTGTTATCCGGATAAAATATCTTAATTGTATCCCCCGCATCCGCAACAAAAACATCAGTTACCGGCCTTTCGCCAAGTTCGGCGGTAAGATAGCTTACAGTGCCTCCGTCAACTTTTTTTACCGTCCCAAACAGGCCATAAGTCCTCCATATAAAACTGGAAAGCGGTATTGCCCTGCTTTTTTCCTGCGGAAAAGAAGTACCGTCAAGATACGCAAGGAAAGATTCTTCAACTGTGTTACCGCCTGCGTTTACGGTCCATACCCTTACCACATGTTTCCCGGCGTGCGGCAGCGGTACATCAAGTTTCCAGTCCGCTTTACCCCATCTTCCGCCATTGGTGGTAACAAGGCGTTTGTCTATATCAAGCGATGTACTTACAATTGGGCCCTCATCAGCCTGCGCGTACACTTTAACAAACTGCGGCATGTAATCCGCGGCCCATCCTTCCACGTGTATAATGGACTTGTTTGTGGAAACACCCCTTACCCATCCATCATAATTCGGGAATACCGGGTCGTTTGGTTCGCCTTCTCTTGGCGGTTTATAGGGATAAAATATCCCTATCTGTCCGGGTTCATCAATATCGCTAAGGAATTTCTGCGGGTCACAAAGAAAACCTTCAGCCCCAAAAGAAAGCCCTTCTATTATTGATGAAACCGCATCATTTATAAATGGCACCGCGTCAAGGTCAAATGGAAATTTGAATCCAAAGAGTTCATTTGGAAGTTTTGGAAAATTATCAGATATTATTTCATGGGCTATTTCTTTTCCTTTTGTCTTCATCTCTCCCTGTATTTTCTGCATCACAGGAGAATCGCTTCCAAGCTGCGACTGCACTGTACTCATCAAATCTCCGCTTTCCGTGTTCATGATGCTTGAAACAACATCCGCTATTGTCAGAATTGATCCTGCAACCTCGCATCCCGGGGGCAGAAGGCTTTGCAGTTGTTTAAGTATGCCCAGCGCGGATTCTCTTATGGTTGTCTTATCTTTACCGCTTGAAGCCGCATTAACCGCTATACTGTCCATTTTAGAAACAACACTTTTAACCATTTCAAGATCCCTGCTCTGAAAATTATCTATCCACTCCTTCATCTGCGAAAGCCCGTTATCTTCTTCTTCCGCATCCATCAGTTCTTTTACAGCGCCAAGTATAGTATTAAACGCATCCAATTTCTGCTGTGTGGTTGAGGAATCTGACTTAAGAATCTTATATTGTGCTTCCCAGTCTATTATAAGCGAACCGCCTTCCGGAGCCGCGCAGTCAAATACCCCGTTAAAACCGCCTTCAAGCTGTTCCGGTGTGACTTTAAGATCCCCAATGCTTGTTATTTTTCCGCCTGAAACACCTTTAAGAAACTCCTCAAAAGCAGTCTGATTATTTTTAATGGTGGTGTTAATAAAATCAGATGTGGATTTAAAGGCAAGCGTTTTTAAAGTACCTTCGCCCCAGGTCCTTAACTGGCCAAGCGCGCCTGTGGCAAGGTTCTTTGCAAATTCCGGATTAGTGGCTGTATTTAGCGCGGCAAGAAAGCTTAATCCCGCGCTTGCTATCTGCGCGTTTTCCTGCAGCTTCACTATAAGGGCAATTGCTTCGCCGTCAAACTCCGTGCCTAAATTCGCGCCGGAAAGTACAACATTTGCAATATCCTGGGAGAATGCTTCGTTCGTTGTAAGTACATCAAGTATCGCATTGGCACCGGCGCCGACACCTGTCATTTTTATGCTTCCGCCTGTACCTGCAGGCTCAGGTGTAGGAGTAGGTGTCCCCGGCGCAGGAGTGGGAGCCTTTGTTGCATCCGCGGCTATTGTAGGAAGCCCGCAAAGGGTTCGCGCCTGATTAATAACGCCGCCCGCCGCGTTTTTTGTCTTATCATTCAACTGACACGGTGAATTTTCCATAAGCGAACCTACCCAGTCATCTATAGGAAGGTCAGTATTAGGCAGCTGTGGAGCAAAGAACTGAGGAAGATTTATGCCCCTGAAAAGACCCGACAGGTCTACATTTAATAAAGACCTTAGGGACTTCAAAATAAGTTCCCACGAGTCGGATCCTGATTTTCCAAAATCAGGAAGCATAATTACACCAAAATTAAGTCCGTCAAATCCCCACGAATCAAAACGCCAGTCAGGACGCGGTATATTAAGTTTGCTAAGGTCAACACCAATATCCGAAATATCAAACTTAGGAAGCGGTACATTTATATCAGGCCATTCTATATTTGGAAGCTGCACAGAAAACTGAAACCCTCCGCCAACACTATCCCCTGCCTGAGGCGGTTCCTCTTCAGTCCTGTCCTCAACATCCTCCGCTATCTTCTCCGGATCCGCATCCGCAGTTTTCTCAAAACATATTGTATGATATTCATCCGATTCAATTTTATCCTCCCCTATCCCTTGAGGTGCAATTTCTTCTTTGGTCTTCTTCATGTCAATATTAATATACGCAGGTACTTTCAATTTATTTTTATTATCGTATGAATACTTTCCCAAACAAATAACATGCAGTTTAATTGTCGCCTTATCCTTGTCCCCCATAACCATATTTGCCCGAAAGGGATCAAGAGTAACTTTATAAACAGCTGCGCAACGCGCTTTTACAGCTTCCGTCTTCATTTCGGTAAACCCTCCGGCAATTCCAGACAGCACAGTTGTGTGATTCGAAACAGCATTATCCAACTTAACTATTAAACTTTTTACATCTATTGGTTCAGTAAAATACAAATAAAAATCAGTTGGTGAAGTGGGATCTATAGTTTCACCCTCAGGAGCTTTATCTTCTTCATTTTGCAGTTCTCCTGTTTCTACATTAAGTTGCGCAGTATCCCATTCAAATTTATATTTTGTTAACCCGCCCTTTGTACATAATAATTTTTTCAATCCCGGCGTCGAGTAATGAAATGTCTTATCAAGAATTCCGTATGCAGTATCTTTTTTGTCCCCTTTCTTATCAGCTAAAGCCATCGCCCCCCATACACTTAAACCCAATTTAGGGCTTAAACCGGCCATTTCATTGCCATATTTTTCAGTGCCTGTAATTTTTTCTCTGTATATAGTCGGCCTTAAATATACCTTTCTATCGGATTCTATTGTTAAGAATTTTTCACAGTAATCAGTACTCGTGAGAGCCGCATTTTTGTCAACATAAGGGAAATAAAGAGTTTTCAGATCCGATATTTCAGGCTTGGTGCCATCAGAATATTCTTTAATCACTTTATTGTTTGCCTGATCCATAAGGTACACTTTCATTTTAAACGTGCCGCCCGCGGTATCATTTTCTGACAATTCCGCAATTACACCATTAATAATTGTCTTAACTTTATCCGGCGCATCTGAAAATTCCGCATAAGGTATAAAGTATTCCTGATTATCACTTTTGCCATTTATAAGAATATCAAATAACTGACCCTTGTTTTTTTCAGTTTCGTGCATAAGTAGCGTATATGCCGCAAGAGCCAACGCTTTATATCCTTCAGTATATCTGGAATCAGCAAAAAACTCAGTTTTTGCCGTACCGCCCCATATCATGCCTTTGATAAATTCTCCGACTTCAACCTTCATGATCTTATACTCCGGCGTAGGTACTACGGTTGCAGTTTCTGACACAGTTGCCGTAGCAGTACCCGAAGGAGTCGAAGCAGATGTGGCAGATGCCGTTGCAGTTGGATAAGGATAGTAAGCCACGATAACATACTTCTGCTTGCTGTCATTTGAAGTTACATTGCTTTCATAAAGAACAGTATCAGTTAGTCCAACCTGAACAGAGTGATTTTCATCGGTTCCCGCTTCATGTTGAGCTTTGTCCTCTATACCGTCAAAACTTACAGTCTTAGGATTCTTATCTAACTTCCACGTGGTGGCATATTTGTGCGTCGCATCAACCTTAATTGTAAGCTTTCCCTTGGCGCATTTTTCCAATACAGAACCTTTTATTACGCCTTTCCAAACACACGGTTTTCTATAAGTACTATCATCAACAAAAAGCAAATTACTATGCTTCAAACTATCAGCAATCGTATCCCCCAGTTTTACACTTTCAACTTTTACATGTTCGCTAAAATATAAAAAAAACTGCAGATCCCTATTCTGGTTTGCCGTTTTATCAACAAAAACTTTTTTTCTCTTGTTGGTTTGCCGTCATCATCAAGTTTTAGCTCTTCCCATCCGGCATCATAAATAATTTCATCATCCTGTTTTAATACAACCCTTGATAAAATAGGAGGAGAAGGATGATAATAGTGTCTAATGATTTCATCATATTTTTTTCCGGCTTTGGCAAGGGCAATCGCGCCATGTTGATACATACCAACACAATGTACATTTGTAGGATACGGTCCTGTTATTCCCGGTCCCCCTGTGCTTGCCCTGTTATATATGCCGTACCTAGTTGTTCCATCTTTTTCATTCGCCCAACCAAGATAGTCTTCTGTGCTTTTTGTAAATGTAGTTGAGTTATTACCGCCAAAAAACAAACCTTCAAAAGGTTTTAGATCAGAAGAAATTCTTTTATCAGTTTCATTATATTTATTAGTATAACTCTCGATACAAAAATATTTCATTATCTCTTTTTTAGCAATATATTCCTTTAAACTACCTGTATGTGTAGTACTCATAGGCATACTTTCAATTAATGTACATGCTTGTACCTGATCTACTCCATCAATTCGATAATTCTTAATATTGCAATACATCTTATTCATAGAGGCAAGAGCTTGAGCTTTTAAAGCTTCTTTTTCCTGCTCCACAGATAAACCAGCATCGGGATCTACGACTTCATCATATATTTCAGCCCTGACAACCCCTAAAATATATTCTTCAAGGGAAAGCGGGTCTGGTATTTCTTCATCTCTAATTACCCAACCTCTTTCATCATCCCATTCCTTATATTTAGTTACAGTAATCTTATCTTTTGTTTTTTCAGCGTAATTAAAACTAGGTGTTATAGTTATAGATTCATTTGATGCTAGCGCTACAACAAAACTTAGAAAAAAGAAATATATAGTAAAAAGTGATGTTTTTTTCATTTTTTCAAATTCCACTTTGTCACCCTACATTTCAGCATTTCATTTTCTTTTTTACTACCCAATTGAAAAACAGAATTTTCAGAAAAATACAATCGCGGATAAGCTGCCGCAGTTTCAAGTTTTATCGTATATAAAAGTATATTATTTTTATATCCCACTACCCAATGTGTATTTCCAGGAAGCCGCTTTCCATGTACAGTTTCATAATAAACATTTTCATCTTTAGCTGTAATAAGAATCTTATATTCTCCGTTATCTGCATCCAGTATTCTTGCATCAAAATAATCAAAGCCTGTATCGGGAAGTTGTAAAACCAATTCTTCAGGATTGATAGTTATGGTCTTTTTTGACTCAAGGTTGTCATAATTAATTTCATGCTTATTAAACATATCCTTTTTATCACAGTTTTTTTCCTGCGACCAGATTACATTACCGGAATCTCCAAAAAAACAACCTTCCTTGAAATATATGTGGCTGGTATTATATGATTCATCAAGTTTGTGTATTTCTTTAAACACTCCTTCGTAATCAGTAATAATAATTCCTTTATATTCACCTGTCCAAAACCGAATATATAATTTTTTATCATATGTAAAAATTTCTTTACAATACACGGGTACGTCTTTATGCGTAATAGTTATAGTCTTTAGAAAAACACCTTGCTTATCATATTTATATATAGTATTTTTCGCAGGAAACATTACATAAACACATTCGTTTTCGTCAGCTGCAAATTTCGCACCAAGCCAAACATTAAAAAGAACACTTTCCCCTTCTATGATTTCCCCACTATCAAGAAGTTTTATAGATACAATATCCCCTTCTTTTTCAACGCCAACTTCAGCAATTGCAGCAAAAGCAAATAAGAGATATAAAAAAATTAATACTGTTTTTTTCATTTTCCTGCCCCTCTCTTCTTTATCCACTCAAACTCCACTCCCTCATTAACCTTTATCCCCGTAGTCTTGATCTTATATTTGCTTTTACCTATAGGGGTGATGTTTTCCCCTTCAGATTCTGTTGTAAATTCCAACTCTTTCCCGTCCCCGTCAGCCGCGGCTGCTTTTCCAATTTTTTTATGCTGCCTGACTTTTATTTTTTCCCTGTTTTTCACTTTCATCCAGCCTATCTTTTTCCCTTCCTCGTTGAACATTTCCTGTTCCTCAACGGTTCCGGTCTTCATATTTATTTTTTCTATCCTTTTTTGAGCCATATTTTTAATCATGTTCTCACGGTTTTTTTCCAGATGGCGGACATAATTTCTTTTCAGCTTCTTCGCGCCGTCAGATTTCATGGCCATTCCCTTTGCTTCCATAAGCTGTTTGTCTATCTGCTCTTTTGCCCTAAGCACCCTTTTATTTTCATATTCAACAAAAGCAAAATCCCTGCTGCTTTTTCCCCTGTTAACTCTTATTTTTTGATCTCCGGTCTCTATTTCAGGCGAATCTATTTTCCCCTCAATCCCCGCGTCTGTCGCAATTCCGCCTTTATTCTTGCCGTACGCAAAAACTGTCCCGTTGGAACCAAAAAGGGAATTAAGCCCCATAAGTTCCTGTACCTGTGACTGGACATTGGCGCTTAACGTGACCTTTTTAAGCCCGCCGCCTGCATAAGATAAGTTACGCTCATGTCAGCTTCATCAACCAGTATCTGCATCTGGTACTGGCCAAGGCTGGTTAACATAACTTTTTTCTTCCCCTGTTCGTCTACCTTCATCTGCATATTATATGAAAATGTATCCTGCCTGCCATTGGCATCAGTTTCCACAGAAACCATCTGCTGCATATCCTCAACACCGGCCATGGCATTTTCCTGGGCTGTAATAACATCGGAAAGATTATAATCTTCGGCGCAGACCAATGACGCAGACAAAAATATAGAAAAAGAGACGATTAGTCCCCGCCCGAAGATATTCATTATTTCCTCCCTGCGTATTTACGCAAAAAATTATTAAAATAAACAGCTATAACATGATTATAAACGCAGATTAAACCCCTCAAATTTAACCTTTATCATGACATTTCCGAATTCCTGATTCCCTGAAATTTAGTAACGTGATTTTAGTACCACAAACTATTTTTGTCAAGTTTTTTTTGACCTTATATGATTTCTTTTGCTAAAAAATGTAATATGAAATGCACCACTTAAGTAAATAAAAAGTCCCACCAAGCACTTG
>JAFGWA010000085.1 GCA_016937715.1 Candidatus Goldiibacteriota bacterium | reverse complement strand
GTCGTTCTCACAAACAACATAATAACACAAGTGAGCAGTGGGACTTTTTGTTACTTCAAATGTTGCACTTCATCTTACAATTTTTATCAAGAATTTCCCGGCCAGGTAAAACGACCCGCCTATTACAATCACTCCCCTGCCTTTTATCTTACGCGCAAGGGCAAGGGCTTTTTTATTGTCCGGTTCAAGGTATGATTTAAATCCGGCTTTATCCGCAAGTTTTTTTATTACGGCAGGACTTTCCGCCCTTTCGTTGTCAATTGAGGTTATGACAAGCTGAACATCTCTATACTTTTTAATACTCCGCAAAATAGACTTTATGTCTTTATCTTTTAACGCGGAGAATATATAAGTTACTTTGCCGGCGCTCATTTTTGCAAGCGCGCCAAACACGGAATCAGCCGCTTCCGGATTATGCGCCACGCTTACAAAAGTATCTTTTGATATCTTCTGCAGCCTGCCCGATACCTTTACCCTTTCAAGCGCTTTTACCGCCTTCTTCATATCAATATTTACATCCATGCTTTTAATTATATCTGCCGCGGCAAGAGCAATAGCCGCGTTTTGCGCCATAACATCTTCATGCATTGAAAGTTTAAGTTTAAGCGAGTGTTTATTTTTAACGTCCCGCAGCGCGGCCGTTAAACCGGAATTATTATGTTTTGTATTTTCAACTTTAAAATAATCCTCCGGAAAAAAAGCCATTTCCCCAAAACGTTTCTTTACATGCTTTCTTAAGTTATTACCTTTAAGGTTAAACAGCCCGGCACCTTTCACAATCGCTTCTTTTTCTTTAAGGATTTTAATCTTTGTATTTCCAAGAAGCTGCGTGTGTTCAAGCGATACAGATGTTATTACAGAGAGCAGTTTTGCGGCATAATTGACGTTTGTCGCGTCATATCTTCCGCCTAACCCCGCTTCAATTACAGCAAGTTCCACCCCGCACTCCCTGAATACAAGAAATGCCAGCACGGTCATAAATTCAAAGTAAGTAAGATACGTGGAATTTTTCTTAACGGTTTTTTTCAGCAGATTTACATTTTTTAGCAGCACATTTTCCGGAGCAGTTTTGCCGTTTACGGCAATCCTTTCCCTGAAATTATTGATATGAGGCGACGTGTATAATCCTGTTTTGAATTCAGAAGCCCTGAATATCGCTTCTATAAACGCGGCGGTTGACCCCTTGCCGTTGCTGCCGGCTATGTGAATTACCCCAAAAGCGTCCTGCGGGTTATCCAGTGATGACAGAATAGCCTTTATTCTGCCAAGCGAATAATCAAATTTGAATTCATTAAGCGATGAAATATAGCCGTCAATATCCGTCATTTTATAATAAGGTTTTTAAGAAACCTTTTTGCCTTTATACCTTTTGGCGTCCATAAATTTTGAAAGAGCCAGATGAATTGTATTTTTCATGTCTTTTCTCTCTGTAATTATGTCTATCATGCCGTGTTCCAGAAGGAATTCAGAACGCTGGAAACCTTCCGGCAGTTTCTGTCTTATAGTCTGCTCTATTACCCTGGGCCCGGCAAACATAATAAGCGCTTCGGGTTCCGCTATATTTAAATCCCCAAGCATTGCAAAAGACGCGGTTACTCCGCCGCCTGTAGGGTCTGTCATTACCGATATAAAAGGAAGCCCTGCGTCTGATACCCTTGACAGTGCCGCCGAAATCTTTGCCATCTGCATAAGCGATATAATACCTTCCTGCATCCTTGCCCCGCCGCCTGATGCCGACACTATAATTACGGGCAGCTTTTTTTCCACCGCGGTCTCGCATAAAGAAGTAAGCCTTTCACCCATTACCGAACCCAATGAACCGCCCATAAAAGAAAAATCCGTGACTCCCAGCGCAACGTTCATGTCATTCATTTTTCCGGTTCCGGTTATTACCGAATCAGTAAGCCCGGTTGCCTTCTTTGCCTTTTCAAGTTTATCCTTATACTGCGGGAACGAAAGATAATCCACAGTCTGAACGTCTTCAAACAATAATTTAAAGGTGCCGCTGTCTATAAGCATTTCCACGCGTTCTTTAGCCGTTACCCTTTTGTGCTGGCCGCACTTGGGGCATACGCTTAAGTTGTCCGAAAGTTCTTTTTTCAGCACTATGGAATCACAGCGGTCGCACTTTACCCACATGCCTTCCGGTATCTTTGTCTCTTTTTTCTCCACGTTCCTTATAATTGTGTATTTAGGCCTGTGAAACCATGCTGCCATTTTAAATTCTCCTTTTACTTTTTAACTTTTTTTGAAAAATATTTTTTAATCGCTTTTATCGCCACAGGCACAATCTCCGGATCAAACTGAGTTCCGGAACAGTGCTGTATTTCCTGAACACAGGTTTCAAGCGGAAGCCCTTTTCTGTAAGGCCTGTCCGTCAGCATCGCATCAAGCGTATCGGCAATACTTATTATCCTTGAATGCATGGGTATATCTTCACCCACAAGGCCCGCCGGATATCCATTGCCGTCAAACCTTTCATGATGATGCCTGATTACAGGCAGAATGTCCTTCAGCTGCGGTATGGGTTCAAGTATATTCGCGCCTTCATCCGGATGTTTTTTTATTTCAAGAAATTCCTGTTCTGTAAGTTTTGATGGTTTTCTTAATATACTTTCATTAACGCCGATTTTTCCTATATCGTGAAACAAAGCTGCAATTTTTAACTCTTTTAATTCCACATCCGGAATACCAAGTGCTTTTCCTATTTCCATGCTGTATGTGGTGACGCCGTCGGAATGATGCCTTGTATAGTTATCTTTCTTATCAATAGTTTCCGCAAGGCATTTGACGGTGTTCATAAACATATTCTGCGTTTCCGTATAAAGTTTTGCGTTTTCAATAGCTACGGCTGCCTGATTGGCAAGCGCTTCAAGCAGGTTTTTATCGTCTTCGTTGAAAAAATCCCCGCCCTTTTTATTCATTACTTCCATTACGCCCACAAGTTTCTGTTTTGTCTTAAGAGGCACGGCAATGATAGACCGCGTCTTAAATGATGTTTTTTCATCCGCTTTTTTGAAAAATCTGGGGTCATTCTGCGCGTCTGCCACCAGAACAGACCGGTCTTCCCTTGCCACCCATCCCGCAATTCCTTCGCCTATAGGAACCCTTATATTTTTAATCGTATCTTTCTGTGCCCCTGTCGCTGACGCAAAAACCAGTTCATCCTTTTCAAGCAGAAGAATTGAACCCGCTTCCGCTTCAAGCATATGGGTGGAAGCGGCAAGCATTTTATCAAGCAGAATATCCAGTTCAAGCGTTGAATTCACGTATTCGGTTATACCCATAAGGTGTTCAAGCCGTTCAATTTTTTCCTTGTTATCGGTCAGCAATCCCGCGTTTTTTACAATAGCGGAAATATACGGCGTAAAAATAAGAAGTGTTTCAAGGTCCCTGTTGTCAAACGCCTGCCCTTTTTTCTTATTCAGCATCTCTATAACGCCAAGAATATCGTGATCAAATTTAAGCGGCGCGCACATAATATTGCGGGTTTTATATTTTAAATTTTTATCAAAACGGCCGGAGTGCCGTTTATCTGATGCCGCGTCAGGCGTAATTATAGGTTTGCCTGTCTGCGCCACCCAGCCGGCGACGCCTTCGCCTATGGCAAGCTTAAACTTTTTTATCTGGGATGCTTTGCCGCCTTTGGCAGAGGCAAAATACAGCGCGTTTGTATGTTTTTCCACAAGCAGTATGGACCCGGCTTCGCTTGAGGTGGCATCCATAACAGTTGTCAAAAATCTGTCCAAAATCTCGCTAAGTTTAAAGTCCTTGGCTGTTATTTCGGATATTGCCTGCAGGATATTAACCTGTTTCTGCAGGACAGTAATTTCCGCGCGCAGCCTGTCGACTTCAGATACACCCTTGGATGCATTGACAGCCGGCTTTTTTAACTTTACACTCTCATACTTGTTTGTTTTCTTTCTTTTATTCGGCATCCGTTTCCTCAATTTTTTATCAAACTAAGAAATCAAACATTTAGGAATTTTTTCACAAACATCTCTGCTTTTTTCAACAGTATACTCTTATTTCTGCCGTATTTTTCACAAAGCGAAACAAAAGCGCTTCCAATTATTACTCCGTCTGCCGTTTTAAGGATTTCTTTAGCCTGCGATGGTTCCGAAATACCAAAACCCGCAAAAACCGGTAATTTTGAAAGTTTTTTCAAATACTTAAGCAGTTCAAACCCGACAATACTGCTTTTTGTGCTGCCGGTTACGCCTTTCTGAAGGATATAATACACAAAACCGCTGCTTTTTTCCACAATTTTTTTGGCACGCTCTCTTGTATTTGACGGTGCCGCCAGGTAAACAAGGTTAAAACCGCGCTTTTTAGCGTAAGAATAGAACTTTGGCTCCTCGTCAAAAGGTAAATCCGGGATAATTGCCCCGTCTAATCCCGCTTTTAACGCGCTGTCTACAAATTTTTCCGGCCCAAAGTGATATATAAGGTTATAATATGTCATTGCCGCTATGGGTATTTCTATCCCTTTTTCCCTTACCCTTTTAACAATGTCCAGGCAGTCTTTTACGGTAACGCCCCGATTTAAAGCCCTTTCGCCCGCTTTTTGAATAACAATCCCGTCCGCAATAGGGTCAGAAAAAGGTATGCCAAGTTCCACAAGTGAAACTCCGCTTCGTGCCAGGGTTATTATTAAATCTTCAGTTTCTTTTATTCCCGGATCACCCGCCATTAAATAAATAACAATTTTTTTGCCTTTAGACTTTAACATCTCCATCCTGTTCATATTATTTACCCCCTTTTATAAGGGAATAGACTGTGTTAATGTCTTTGTCGCCCCTGCCTGAAACATTTACAATAACAATATCTTTTTTCTTAAGCTTCATCTTTTCAAGATAGGCGCAGGCGTGCGAAGATTCAAGCGCCGGAATTATTCCCTCTTCACGGCACATCATCTTAAACCCTTCAAGCGCTTCTTTATCTGTTATCGCGTCAAACCTTGCGCGTTTTGTCTTTGAAAGGTAGCTTAGTTCCGGCCCCACGCCCGGATAATCCAGTCCCGCGGACACTGAATGAGTCTCTGTTATCTGCCCGTGTTCCGTCTGAAGCACATATGTCTTGGCGCCATGCAATATACCCACTTCATTATTCACAATACTTGCGGCGTGTTTTCCGGTTTTAAGCCCAAGGCCTCCGGCTTCCACTCCTATAAGTTTTACATTTTTATCATTAATAAAAGGATAAAAAAGCCCCATGGCGTTTGAACCGCCGCCCACGCACGCCACCAGATAATCCGGAAGCCTGCCTTCAGCTTCAAGTATCTGCTTGCGTGCTTCCTTTCCAATAACAGACTGAAAATCCCTTACCATCATGGGATACGGATGAAAACCTGAAACAGTTCCTATTATATAAAACGTATTATCCACGTTCTTCAACCAGTCGCGGGTGGCTTCGTTAAGCGCGTCTTTTAAAGTTTTGCTGCCGGAAGTAACGGGAATTACGCGCGCGCCAAGCAGTTCCATCCTGAAAACATTTAACGACTGCCTTTTAATATCCTCTTCGCCCATGTAAACATCACATTCGCAGTTAAAAAGCGCGGCCACCGTGGCTGTAGCCACACCGTGCTGGCCCGCGCCGGTTTCCGCTATTATCCTCTTTTTACCCATGCGTTTTGCAAGCAGTATCTGCCCTATTGTGTTGTTAATCTTGTGCGCGCCGGTATGATTTAAATCTTCACGTTTCAGATATATTTTCGCGCCAAAACGTTTGGAAAGTTTCCCCGCAAAATATAAAGGCGAAGGCCTGCCCACATAAAACTTTAAATAGTAATCAAATTCACGTTTAAACGACGGGTCTTTCTTTGCTTTCTCATAATTTCTTTCAAGGTCATCCAAAAGCGCCCTTAATGTTTCAGGCGCGAACTTGCCGCCAAAATCTCCAAAAAAACCTTTGTTATCGGGTATACGCATCTTATGCTCCATTAATTTTATTTTTTCAGGTTATAGGATAAACACAGGAATGGCTTTCACCATCGGGCTTTATTGACATTATTAAAAAACAGTTTTAACTTTGACGGGTCTTTTCTGCCTTTTGTTTTTTCCACGCCCGACGATACGTCAAGTCCGTATGGTTTTATTATCCCGGCTATTGTTCCTGCTGTTTCCGGCTTTATACCGCCCGCTATAAAAAAAGGCGCGCTTATTTTTTTCAGCATTGTCCAGTCAAACCGCTTTCCCGTTCCGCCGTGAAGCGCCGGATCATACGTATCAAAAAGAAAACAATCAACGTGATTAATATATTTTTTTACCTGAGACGCGGTGTAAGCTTCGTCTTTGGCTTTTATAACCTTTAATATTTTAGCGTTTTTTATTTTTTTCAGACATGACAGGCTTACTTCGCCGTGTACCTGGGCTATATCAAGCCCCAGCAAAGAGACAGTTCTGTTAATTTTAGCGCCGTCAGG
Source organism: Candidatus Goldiibacteriota bacterium (assembly GCA_016937715.1). Classification (NCBI taxonomy): domain Bacteria; phylum Candidatus Goldiibacteriota; species Candidatus Goldiibacteriota bacterium. The sequence goes on along the minus strand of JAFGWA010000085.1, from coordinate 33,583 downwards.
TTCCACGAAAACCCCGGCTTTAAAGGTGAATGGTTTAAGTTTCTTAATAATTTCAAGGGCCTGCTTTTCGCTTACTTTTCTTGGGCTTTCGGCAAAAATAAAACCGATAATATCCGCGCCAAGCGATTCGGCAAGAATAGCATCTTTAAGGTTTGTAATACCGCATATTTTAACTTTCGGCCTCATGTTGCCCCCGGATATATTTACCGCAGATGTTTAAGCCCTGTCTGCATTGCCTGCCGCTAATTTCCGTACTTATTAAGGATCTGCCCGGCCAGGTCTTTTATCTGTTTTTCGCCCTTAGCTTTCATAAACATAGTGCCTATAAGGACACCTTTTATTTTTGCGTCCACCATTATTTCGTCCACATCTTCAGGGGTGTTTATTCCGCTTTCGCACATAACAAATTTATCCTTGGGTACGTATTTCACAAGCGTTTTTATTCTTGCAAGGTTAATCTTAAATGTTTTTAAATCCCTTGTATTAATACCTATAATTTCCGCCCCTGCCGCGGCCGCTTTCTTTATTTCCTCTTTTGAAATACATTCAACAACAGGCGTAACGTTCAGAAACCTGGCTTTTCTGATAAAAGAAGCAAGCTCCCTTTTTTCAAGTATGGCAGCTATAAGCAGAATAGCATCCGCCCTTGCCGCGCGCGTTTCGTATATCTGATATTCATCTATGACAAAATCTTTCCTTAAAACAGGCATAGAACAGTGTTTTTTTGCTTCTTTTATATATTCAAGGCTGCCGTCAAAAAACTTTTTATCCGTCACTATAGACAGGGCTTTTATACCCGATTTTTCATATATCTGGACAATATTTTTTATATTAACACTGCCTTTTATAACGCCTTTTGAAGGCGACTTTTTCTTAATCTCGCCCACAATAGTAAAATCATTATTCTCAAATACATCCCTGAAATTACGGTTAGCCGGCAGTTTCATTATTTCGGCAAGAAGCGCGCTCATTGGCGTCTTTTTCTTTGCCGCAGCCACTTCCTGTTTCTTATGTTTTACTATCTTGCTAAGTATGTTCCCCGCCATTATCCACCTCTTATTTTTTCTTATTTATTGCTGTACTCTACAAGCTGTTTTAACTTATCCGCGGCACGGCCGGAATCTATGGCTTCTTTTGCCATTATTACACCGTCTTTTATGGTTTGCGCCGCATCAGCCGTGTACAGGGCTATTGCGCTATTATACACTATTATACGGTAATAAGCGTCTTTTCTTTTGCCCGCAAAAACCTCTGACATAATTACCGCGTTCTCTTCCGGGGAATTGCCCCTGACTTCCTGCTGTGTGCACGGTTCAATCCCGAACTCTTCCGCGTTTATGGAATAAGTGGTTATCCTGCCGTCTTTTAATTCAGCCACTGAAGTATTACCCCATAATATGGCTTCATCAACGTTGCCGTCGCCGCATATTACAAGAGAATGCACGTTGCCCATATTTTTTAAAACTGCCGCTATCTTTTCAGTAAGCGACCCCGCGTAAACCCCCATAAGGTGGTGCGTATTGCGCGCCGGATTAATAATTGGGCCCAAAACATTAAATATGTTTCTTATGCCTATTTCGCGCCTTACCGGCGCCGCGTATTTCATAGCCATATGGCATCCCGGCGCAAACAGAAAGCCGATACCAATATTTTCAATACTGTTTTTTATATTTTCATGGCTTGCGTCCACATTAACGCCAAGCGCTTTTAAAACATCGGCGCTGCCGCTTTTGCTGGTTAAAGCCCTGTTTCCATGCTTGGCTACGGTTACGCCGCAGGCGGCAGCCACAACAGATACAGCCGTAGATATGTTAAAAGTCTCCGCATAATCGCCGCCGGTGCCGCACGTATCAAGTATTATTTCCTTATCAATTTTAATATTATGGGCCTTTGACCTCATTACCATTGCCGCGGCTGAAATTTCTTCCACGGTTTCGCCTTTCATCTTTAACGCGGTTAAAAACGCGGCTATCTGCACTTCGCTTGACTTTCCTGTCATCATTATTTCCATAGCTTCTTTCATCTCCTGCGGCGTAAGATTTTCACGGTCCGCAGCTTTCTTAATATATGGCTTTAACATAATTTCTCCTTTTTAAATACCAAGCACCCTGCATGCGGTTGCCGTGGTTATCCTTATAACTTCCTTAACATCCATACCTTTAATTTCCGCAAGCTTTTCCGCAATAACCGGGATGTATGAAGCTTCGTTCCTCTGCCCACGGAATTTCTGAGGAGCAAGCCACGGCGCGTCTGTTTCAAGCACTATACTTTCAATGGGAATCTGTTTTACCGCATCCCTTAAAACCGAAGAATTGGGGAATGTGATTACCCCGCCTATCCCGAAAACATAACCTAAATCCATAAATTTCTTTGCTGCTTCATAATCAGCCGAGAAACAGTGTATAATTCCCGCTCTCTTTACCCTGTTGGCCGCAAGAATTTCAATAACTTCACTATGCGCGTCTCTGCTGTGAATAATTACCGGCTTTTCAAATTCCCGCGCAAGCAAAATAAGTTTTTCAAATCCCGCTTTTTGAACCGCCCTGTCCACCGTACTTTTGTAATAATCAAGGCCTATTTCGCCTACTGCCGCTATTCTGTCATTTGCGGCCAGATAACCTTTTAATTCATTTATTATTTCTTCATTTAAAACATCCACGTAGTGCGGGTGAAGCCCTATGGCAGCCCAAACCCCTTCTTCTTTAAAAACCGCAACTTTTCTTGTTTCTTCAATTTCGGCGCCGATATTTAAAAATTTATTTACACCCGCCTGCCTTGCCCTTTGAAGCATTTCTTTGCGGTCTGTATCATACTTTTCATCGCATATATGAATATGGGTATCAATCATTTAAAATTAAATCATAAGTTTTGGCTGTAAGGTTTAACCCTTGGCCTTTGACTTTAGATTTTTCTCCTTTTCTTCTTCGCTCTGAATACGCGGGAACAGCGGGTCGCCTTTTGCCACTTTTGTCCCCTCTTTTAAAAGCCCAAACTGCATCTCTTTTTCCAGGTCAAGGGATTTCATGTCGTATGTCACTCCAAGCTTGACCCATATTTTTTCCGCGGTTGCCGGCATTACAGGCGCAATTGCCAGCGACGTAAGCCTTATGGCTTCCAGCAGCAGATGAAGGACATTTTCAAGCTCTTTTTTCTGCCCGTTTTTAAACAGGTTCCACGGCGCCGACTGATCTATAAGTTTGTTGGACATACCAATTATTTTCCAAACAGATTTTATAGCATCTGAAAAATTCATTTTTTCCATGTAGCTTTCATATTTTTTCCACAGCGCTTTTTCTTCGGATGCAACCAGTTTCATATTATCATCAGCGGCACTTTCGTCATATATACCGGATAGCCCTTCGCTGTATTTTTCCACCATATTAAGCGACCGGTTAATTAAATTGCCAAGGTCATTGGCAAGATTTGTGTTAAAACTTAACTTTATCGCGTCTTCATTAAAATCGCCGTCTTCGCCGTTAACCACATCGGCGGCAAAATAATATCTTATGGCTTCCGCGCCGTACTTTTGCGCCATTTCTACAGGGTCAACCACATTACCGCGCGACTTGCTCATTTTTTCGCCTTTGTTTAAAAGAAAGCCATGTCCAAAAACTTTTGCCGGCAGTTCCAGCCCCGCGGACATAAGCATTATAGGCCAAATTATACAATGGAACTTGGTAATATCCTTGCCTATTATATGAACATCTGCAGGCCAGTACTTCTTAAATTTTGCGTCATCAGTGGCAAAACCCGCGGATGTTATGTAATTTATCAGCGCGTCAAACCAGACATATACAGTCTGTGACGGGTCTACCGGAAGCGGAATGCCCCAGTTAATACCCGGCCTGGATACGCTTATATCCCTGAATCCCGATTTTAACATTGCCAGAATTTCGTTTTTTCTTGTGGCAGGCTCAATAAAACCCGGATTGTCTTCTATATGTTTTAAAAGCCTGTCCGTATATTTTGTTATTTTAATAAAGTAATTTTCTTCCGTTATAAGGTCGGCCTTAACTTTATGCGTGGGGCAGCAGTTGTCTTCCGTAAGGTCAGTCTTATTGTAAAAAGCTTCGCACGATTTGCAGTACCACCCTTCATATTTGCCCTTGTAAATATCACCCGCGTCATAAATGCGCTTAAACAGTTCGGCAACAGACTTGTGATGGCGTTCTTCTGTGGTCTGAATAAAATCGGTAATTGAAATGTTATACAGCGCGCAGAGTTCCTTATAAGCCACAACCATTTCATCACAATACTCTTTTGGATCCTTGTTTAATTCCTTTGCTTTTGCCTGCACATTTAAGCTGTGTTCATCGGTGCCGGTGCAGAAAGCCACGTCATATCCGCGCAGCCTTTTATAACGCGCCATAATATCCGTCACCACTTTTTCATAAGCGTGCCCGGCGTGAGGTTTGGAATTGGCATAATCTATGGCAGTTGTAATATAAAACTTTTTCATTTATCCTCCGTTTTTATCGTGAACTTCCGCCCCGCAAATAAAAAAATACCGCCCCGTTTTACGGCGTTTATTTAAGGGTGTTCATCATAAGCGTTTTAGCTTACGTCAGCTTCAGCGTCATCAAGTTTTTTTATCTCTTTTGTGTCAACGCCGGCATCATAGTATTGGACAACAGGCCTTACCGGCGAATCGTATTTTTCATATGCCAGGCAGCATAAAAGCCTGCCGCACACGCCGGATATTTTGGTTGGATTAAGCGGCAGCCCCTGAACTTTAGCCATTTTAATTGTTATGGGAGAAAACGATTTAAGGTACTGTTTGCAGCAGCACACCCTTCCACAGATGCCAACGCCGCCTATCTTCTTGGCGTATTCCCTGCGGCTTATCTGCCTTAGTTCAATTTTTACGCGCAGTGTCTTAACAAGGTCCTTTAAAAGTTCCCTGAAATCCACCCTGTTTTCCGCTACAAAAAAGAACACAACTTTTTTAAGGTCATCGGTATAATTAACTTCCGTAAGTTTCATCGGAAGCTTTCTTCCTTCAATCCTCTTTGCGCAGAACTCTTTTGCTTTCTCTTCCATTCTGGCTTTCTTCTGCTCGAATATTTCCTGCTTGTCTGTCAGATATTTAACAACCCTTCTGACAGGCGCGTAAAGTTTATCCGGCTCTATATAGAAATTAGCAAGCGACACTTCCGCTTCCCGTTCGCCGTCTATGGTTTCCACCAGGCACTTTTCGCCTTTTTCAAGGTGAAGTTTGCTTGGATTATAATAATATATCTTTTCGTCATCCTTAAACTTTATCCCTACAATTTCAATCATTTCGTAAACCTTCCTTTCGAATGCCGAAAAACAGCCCTGAAAATAAAAGACCCGTGTTGGCGTTTGCCATCAGGTCACGCTGTGCCGACTCTATAAGCCCTATTATATTAACAAGCTTTTTTTCGCTTAATTCACGGATTTCCGAAGAATTAATGGAATACTTCTGTTTTAATACATCCTTTACGCCGGCCTTTGCCAGCATTAAATCCTTATAAATATATGATAATATCTTCAAAATATCAAGGAAAAAAACCCTTGTGTTGCCGTCTTTATCCTCTTTTTTGGCTTTTTTAGCGGTTTCAAGCTCCTGCACCTTTAGAAATATCCCTTCTATATTGTCTGTTTTCCCCGAAATCACCTTTGCAATACCCGCGGCAGCAGCCACCTTTTCTTTTATTCCCTCGTAATCAAAAGCATCCCCTATTTTGCCTTCGCAGAAAAGCACCGCTTCTTCAAGTTTTTCCCCGGTAAGTTCAGGTTTAACTACTTTCAGTTTAGCCCTTATTTCCTGAACAGGCGCCCGTTTAATTTCCACCCTGTGGCACCTGGAAATTATGGTGGGAAGCAGTTTTTCCTGGTTATTCACAATAAGGATTATTACCGCGTTTTCATTGGGTTCTTCCAGTTCCTTCAAGATGGCATTGGAAGCCACGTTATTCATCTTTTCCGCGTCATTCATGATAACAATTTTCTTTTTAAGTTTTATAGCCCTGTAAGCGTTTATTTCCTGAAGCTTGTCCAGTACCATGTCAATTACAATATTGGCTTTTTCGGTATTTATATACAGCACATCCGGATGCGGGTTTAACTGCATGCCGTCCTCATCAAGCGCCGAAAAGACCCTGTCTAACAGTTTGCAGCTGGAGCACGCGTCACAGCAGTCGGAATCCGGCATGGGATTTTCGCAGTTTAATGCCTTTGCAAACTGTATCGCGGAATATTTTTTTCCGGTATTTTCCTCGCCCGCAAAAATATATGAAGTGCCTGTTTTGGGGGATTTCACATAAGAAAGCAGTGACGTCTTGGCAAGTCCATTGCCGGCGATATCTTTAATGGCCATTAATATGCCCTCTTTTTGCAGAGCAGTTTTATAGTTTCATCAAAAATTTCTTCTTTTGATTTACCGTCCGTCTTTATAAGGTAAATAGACTTATTTTTGGCGGCTTCTGCCAGATAACCGGCCCTTACTTTCTTATGAAAAGCCGCAGCTTCAGCGTCTAACCTGTCGTGTTTTTCCCTTTTACTCATTCTTTTTTTCGCTTCTGACGCCGACACATCAAAAACCACAGTCATAAAAACCTTTACGCCTTTGGCCACATAACCGTTCAGCATCTTTATCTGTTTTTTATCCAGCCCGCGCGCGTAACCCTGATAAACAAGCGTGGACAGGCTGAAACGGTCAAGTATTACGGTAGTGCCGCCGTCTAAAAGCGGTTTTAATTTTTCTTCTATTATCTGCGCCCTGCTGGCTATGTACAGCAAAAGTTCCGTCTTTTTGGTCATTGCCTTATGGGCAGGGTCAAGAATTATGGAGCGTATTTTTTCCGATATTGCGTTTCCGCCCGGCTCCCTTAAAAGCACGGCTTTGACATCATTATTCTGTAAATAATCAAAAACCATCTCTGCCTGGGTTGACTTACCGCACCCTTCCGGCCCTTCAAAAACAATAAGCTTCCCTTTCATAAACTCTCCTGTTTCCTGTTGTTTCATATTTTATTATTTAAGAGTATATCACGGTTGCAGAATATTTTAAACCCGTGAAATAATTGGTTTGGATGCCGGTTAAAAATGTTATATAATCAAAGCATAAAATAACAGGAGCGATAATGGCGATAGTTAACTGTTCAAGATGCGGTAAGGTTTTCAGCCCGGAAAAGATTACTTATATATGCCCGGATTGTATGGTGCTGGAAGCCAAAGACTTGAAAACAGTTACTGATTACCTTAGAAGCTTCCCTCTTGCCAATGTCATGGAAGTGTCCAACAGGACAGGCGTTGACCCTATGCAGATACTTCGCTTTGTCAAATCCGGAAGCCTGCGTATGACAGACCCGCCCGAGCAGTTAAAATGCCGGTTGTGCGGCAAGGAACTGAAAAAAGGCACCCTGTGCCAGGACTGCATGGATAAAGTATCAGAAATGAAAGAACGCGAGAAAAAAAGGGATAAGAATATACATAGGAACAGGAGATAAGATAGACGCTTGGATGCTTAGAGGCTTGGACGCTTGGAGGGACGGAAGGTCGGAGGGTCGGTTTAGACCTGGTAGACGCGGGTCTTTAGCCCGCGGTAGTTGGTTTTCATTGCATATATAATCAAATTTATCCGTTAAAAATAATCAAAGACGCGCGCCCTAAAAGGATGCGGCTACCAAACATTAAAACAAACAAAAAACAATACGAAACGTTTTTATTTATTGGATATGGGTTAAAAGTTTATGGGATAGTCTTTTAATATACTATTTCAAACAACGACGGCGAAAGCCAATACCCAAGCAGTGCTCCGCCTACGGCGGCGTATGACGCGTCCTGCGGTGTTCCTAATATTAAAACAAGCCCGCCTGCTGCAGCTGCGGTTATGACTGATGCTGTGGAAACAAAACCATTCTTTAAATGGCTTCGCATTGCGTCTTTTGTTTTTAAATTCTGGTCAAATATGAAACTTTCAACCCCTATTGTTTTATCCGATAAATTATCTTTTATCACGCTTTCTGCCGGAGATACGGCAGTCCCCTGTTTTTCATATGCTATAGAAGCGGAAACCCGCACAGATAAAAACAGCTGATTTCTCAGCGGATTCATGACAATACTGTCATTATAATTATACGATGCAGCAATAAAAAAATTATTAAAAACGGCTATTTGTACCTGCCCTCCCCACAATCCTTCATAAAAATACTCTTCAGAATACGAACCTGCTATTTTCAAAGCCAGGTCATTTTCAAACTTAAATAATGCCGCAGCACTAATATACGACATTCCCGCGCCAAGCCCCCTGTTGTATACATCAGCCATTCCTTCCGCTGACAGTTCAATAAAATCAGCCGGCATAATCCTGTCCCATATCACACCCGCTTTCAACGTGTCATAAAATCCGTAATATGAAATTACAGGGCCTATTCTTCCGGCGCGCCCGGTTTCAAACAGTTTTATAAAATTTAGATCTGTCAGATTGCCGGAAAAATTTACCGATGCCATAAGGTCAAACCCATAAAAATTAGCGTGAACAAACCCGGCATCATCCGAATTTTCATCAAGTATCCATCCAAGCGCTCCCCTGAATACCTGATTGCCGGCTCTTACGCCGATAAGATACTGCCTGCTTTCAGTAATATAACCGGGTTTCCCGGCATCCGCCCTTAAATATACAGGGGAAAAGAAAATGCCTCCTTTATATTCCCTGTTTTTTAAAGGCTCCCAGAAGATAAAAGCGGAAGTAGGGCCGATATAATTATCATAAGCGCTGATTTCATTACCTTTAAAGGCGGTAAAATCAGCAAGAAACAGAAGATTATTCTTTTCAATTAATTCATCCGCGGACGCAAATGACAAAAATATCGGCCGGTGGACATTATCAGCCAGAAGATAAGCATAATTAAAAGGCACGCTTCCCGCGTATGAAACACAGGATAATATTGTAATAATAATTAAAGTTAAAGTTAATTTTTTCATATTTAGATTTTAACAGGCATAAATTATTTACACAAGCATATTTCTATTTCACCTGTACGCCGCGCCTGTATATTTTCTTTGCCGTCACTTTTCCGTCTTTATCATATTCTTCCCAAAGCCCTTCCTTAAGGCCGTTTTTATATGATCCTTTCTCCTTTATTTCTCCCGTCTTATACAGGCATTTCCAGCTGCCTTCAGCTTTATCTTTTAGAAAAATACCTTCCTCTTTTACTTCCCCGCTTTCATAAGTACACGACCAGAACCCTTCTTTTTCGCCCAGCCTGTATGTGGTCTTTTTTTCAACCAGCCCGCTTAAATAATAATTTTTCCACTCACCGTCTCTTTTGCCTTTAACATAAGCGCCTTCTTCTTTTACTTCTCCGGTTTCAAAATAATACTTTGCCGGCCCCGAAAGTATTCCGTCATTATAAAACAGGACCGCTTTAATCCCTCCGTTTTCAAAATATTCCTGAGACTCGCCGTTTTTTATGCCTTTTCTGTAAATGTGCCTTGCCTTGGGTTTATTACCTTCAAAATACTCCGTAACAAGGCCTTCTATTAATATTCCATCCTTTAAAACTTCACCATTTTCACCGTAAGAATAAGTGGCAATGACTTTGCCATTCTCATAGAAAATTTCCCTGCCTATTTCTGTCTTAAGGGTAATGGACGTACAGGAAGCCAGTAATAAAGCGGCAATCAACACAACAAAAGTTTTTTTCATATTTTCCCCCGATAAAACGTTTTATTCAAAACTTAATATTATCAAAAAGCAGCTGCAAAGCTTTGGTCTTGGTTTTTTCAACAAACTGATTGGCCAGCGTTTTTTCAAGGCCTCCCTTGGAGACGCACATGAAAGTTATTCCGGCGGCGGATAACGTTGACATAACATCGCTTAATTCCGGTACCACATCCGCTTTTAAAGCCAGTTTATTATTTGAAACCGCGAGTATAAAGGAAACATCCGCTTTAACCCCTTTACTTTTTATTAAAGGAACTCCAAACGCGGATCCGCAGTCGCACTGTTCCGGATTAATGGACATCTTCACAGGAGCGGTGGTAATAGTCCCGGCTGCGGCATCAGACCCCTGAATATTATAACCAAGCATGGGCATTATTTTAAGCGCGGCTTTAAAAATATAATCCGAACCGCCGGGAATCTGCTGTTCAAACAGCGTGGGCTGTATCTGCGGTTTTATGTACATTGAAGCACAGGATGTAAGAAAAAATGACGCAATCACCAATACCAGTACTTTTTTCATCTAATCCTCCGGTTAAAATTAACTGATTTTACTTATTATATCAGCCAAATACTTTATTATCAATTTATTAAGGCCTTTTTATTAAAAGCGAATACGCGGCATTAACCGCTTTTATCATCTCATCATTTTTCTTGGGGCCCGCAGAATCAGGGTGGTGCTTTTTTGCAAGTTTTCTGTAGGCGCTTTTAATCTCGTGCTTCGTGGCGCCCTGTTTAAGCCCCAATATTAAGTACGCCTTTTTAACAGCCTCATCAAGGTCTTTTTGTATTATCTGCCCGGACTGCTTTCGTTTTTCATATTCACTCTTAATTCCCAGCTGTTCCTTATAAATAAAGAATCCTGAAACAAAAGCCATTCCCAGATAAATAACAGAATTTGTATGGCGGCCGGTAATCAGAAATATAATTGATGTCACAAGGGCAAATACCGCCGCCACAATATAGTTTTTTCGCAGTAAGAAAAAGCCGTAAAGCAATATTGTCGTCGCCCACATAAGGACAGCGCTTAATTTTAAGTTTTTTTCATAAGCAGGATTAATTTCCTTTGCTTTCTCAAGGTAGTATTGCGCCCTTTCCCTGTCTTTAAGGGCGGAGTATACATGATTAAGTTTAATATAGGCGTCGTAACTTTCCGGATTTATAAGGACCGCGCTTTCAAATTCCTTTGCCGCCATCTGCTTTTCCCCGGCTTTAAACAATACCACGCCAAGCCCGTAATGCGCGTCAAAAGAATTGACATCCATATTTATAGACTGCAGATAATAGTCCTCTGCAGCGTCCAGAAGCCCCCTTTTTTCGCTTACCTGCCCCAGAAGCAATGGCAGCTGCGGGTCATTTGGAAATTCCGCCCACATTGCCGCTAACATTGTTTCCGCCGCCCTGTACTCTTTTTGTTGTATGAACGCCTTTGCTTTGGTTATTTCTTCAAAAGGAGCGCCAGCAGCATACAATGAACCAACCGCATGCATAACAATCAACATTAACATAAATACTTTTTTCACTTAATTACCCCGTTTTTATAGGTTTTTTACTGCGGACCCGCGCCTATCTTAAATTTTCCCGTAAAATATTTATTTCTGATTTTTTTTACTTCCGCTGCCCACGCCTCTATTCCCCTGTTCTTTATCATTATAAGGTTATACACTTTCAGATTATGCGGAAATTTTTCAGCGCCTTCAGCAAGCGGCTGAAGCTTTACACAGGGAAACTCCGCGCATTCATAGCAAAAATCAACGCCCTTTTCTTTCGCGCATTTTAAAGTCGCACAACTGCCCATTAACATTTTGCATCCGTCTTTTCTGCAGCCCTTACAGCTTAACTTATCGGCATCGGCGCCGCGCGCCGCAAACGACGCTTTTCTGTCTTCCGGCATTGTCCGGAAAAATTCATGTATATTCGTATGAAAAAACTCGCAATTAAAACAGTCTATTCCGCATACAGCCGTTGTTTCCTTAAGTTCCTGCGCGTTCATATTATCCTCCTGCATAATTACTCCTTGTATTCTTTCCCAATCTCTTCATAAAACTTCTTTAATTTACCGTCAAGGCGTTCGTCCTGCGCTTTGAATATATCATCCATACTCACGCCAAGAGTCCTGCTTATCGCGCCCATTATTCTGGCGCCCGTCTTCATGTACTTATCCATTTCCGCCTTAATAGCGGCGGCGTCTTCGGTATTTATGTTTTCTTCCACCAGTTTCTTCAGCCCGCTGTCATCACTGTAAAGTATCCTTAAAAGCGCGGTCGCCACTTCTTTAATTGCGGGTAATTTGTTGTTCATATAAGCCTGAATCTCTATAAGCTTTTCCAGCGAATTCTTGCGTATATCCACAGCCGCATTTTCAAGATCTTTAATCGCTGACGCAACCGCTATTTCCGGGTCAATCTTGGCAAGCGCTTCAAAACCGCTTGCGTATTCAGCCGCGTCAGCCCCAAACTTATGCATCGCGTCAATTATCTGCGGTACCGCTTTTTTTGCCTTTATAGACATTTTACCAAGCGCCAGATAAGCCGCCTGCCTGGCTTTTGACGAACCTTCATTAAGATATGATGCTATTTTTTCCGCCATCTCTTCTTCTGCCGGCTGCGCGTTATTTATAAAGTCATTTATCGTGGCTGTAATTGTCAGTTTTGTATTTACCGCAAGCGCTTTTATAAGCGATGGTATCACATAAGAACCTGCCCCGTTATCCGCAAGCGACTTGATAATCCGCATCTGGGTATCAGCATCACCTTCTTTTTCAAGCTGCGCGGCAGTCATTAAAAGCACTTCTTTTTTTTCATCGGAGCTTAAAGTTTCAAACTGCTTTTCAGCCATAAGTTTTACATCAGCGTCATAGGAATAAAGCCTCTGATGAATCGGTTTTAACGGCTCCGCGACAGGCGCAACACCCGCGCAGGAAACAAGGATTAAAACAGAAAACAATAAGATAAACATATTAATCAGGGATTTATTTAAAATTGACGGCATTATTCCCTCCGGAAGTTAATATTTAGGTTTTTTCGGCCCGTCCTTTTTAAGGTCCATGGCCTGTTTATAGACATTTATCCTTGGGTCAACAGGAGCGGAGTCCTGCTTTTTTACCTTTTGTTTTTTTTCCGTTTTTTCCCATTTATCCCCCGGTCCTTCTTTAAGAAGCTCCCTTATAACAGCGGAACGCAGCATCCTGTTAAGTTTGTCTTTTTCTTCCCTTTCGCGCTTTAATTTTTCTTCCCTTTTACGCGCCTCGGGCGATAATGTTATATGCCTGTATTCTTCCGGAGTTATTTCAATAAACGGCTCTTCTCCTATAGGGTTTTCATCATCCTGTTTTCTCGCAGTAATATTCCGTTCCGGTTTAACCGCTTCCGGTAACGCGGCAAGCGAACCCCCGCATAATCTGCAGAACTTTGAATCCTCTTCCACCTGTTTCCCGCAATGCCTGCAGTACATTCATTTCCTCCATTTAGCAATATTCATGACACATCACCGCGTCTAAAAGTGCGCCGGCCGCTTATTCAACCCTTGGTATCTTCGCTTTTCTGCTCTCTATATCTTTCAATTTTTCAAGCCTCTTAATAAGTTCCCCATACCAATAAGTGCCCTTATCCGTATTTGCAAGAATATCCTTTATCACGTCAGCTTCAGTGGTGGAATAATCATTCACCACCTCTTTTCTGCCGCTTGTGTAACGTATAATCTTATACGAACCAAAATACAGCAATTTGGGTTTAACAACTTCAAAAGAACCAAAATCGCTGGCTATATTATGCACATCGCTTTCTGTGTCCCCTACTTTGCTTATAGAATAACTGCCTTTTTTCAGATTCTGAATATAAAAAACCTTTTCTTTGGTAAATGTCTTAATATAAGGCTTCTCCGTAGGCGGTTCGTACTGCTCCACCGTCACCCACATAAGCCTGGTATAAAGGCCGCTAAGATCCAGGCTGCCATAAACAAAAGCGGTTTCAGGATCAGTTCTCTCTTTCACCTTTGGGGCTGTAGCACAGCTGCAGAATACAAAAAGCATAAAAACGCCTGAAATGATTAATATGTTTTTTTTCATTGGTTTATTTTTTCTCCAAGTTTTTTTGCAAGCGGCGATTCCATTTCTTCCAGAATGCGCTTTATTTCATAAGCTCCCGCTTTATCTCCGTTTTCAAGGGCTAAAACGCCAAGAATATACTGAGCGTCCGCGTTGTAAGGGTCAAATTCAACAGCTTTTTTTATTTTTTCAATAGCCAAATCCCTGTTCCCGCCGTCTGATAAAATTGAAGCGTTTTTCAGGTAAAGATCCGATGGATTTTTAGCTATTTTAATCCCTTTATCCAGTATCTTCAGCGCGTCTTCCTGCATATTATTTATAAGATATACGGAAGCAAGATTATAATAGGCGGCATCATTCTGCGGAGCCACTTTTATTTCCTCATAAAACTCTTTTGCCGCAAGGTCATAATACTCCATTTTTTTGTACAGAACGCCAAGCGCGTTATGCATATATTCTTTTTTGGGGTTAAGTTTTACCGCGGCCTTCATGTATTTTTCGGCATCTGTCTCTTTTTCAAGCTCATAAAGCGCGTTTGCGGCAAGCCTGTAAGCTTCGCTTTTCTTTGGATATTTTTTAATTAACGAAAGTGCTTTTTTCAGGGCATTTTGATATTCATCTTTATCTATCAGCCTGTATGCAAAATTTATAGCCGCCCTGTATGTCACAGGTTCAAAACAATATCCCTTTTCTTTCCATGCTTTAAAATCCATTCCCGCGTTCTTCTTTATCATCGGCATAAGCTTATCCGAAGGCATCACAAAATTCAGATTCTGCCCTTTTTTATACTGCATTGTTGCCACGCCGATAACACCGCCTTTTTCATTCATAACCGGGCTTCCGGAAGAACCGGGGGAAATAGGAGCGGTAATCTGATATACAAAATCCTCTTTATACTCTTTATCATCTTCCCTTATGCCGGATATTATCCCTGTAGACACCGTCTGTTCCAGCCCCATCGGATTACCTATAACCATTACCGAATCGCCTACATCATGCTTAGCCGGCTGCAGGGAAAGATATTTTCCGGTTGAATTTATACCGGCAACAGTAAAAATAAATAAATCATAATCTTCATCTGAATTAACCACTTTAGACAGTTTGAAAGTCTTGCCGTCTTTGGTCTTAATACCCACGGATTCCGCGTCTTTAACAACATGAAGATTTGTTACAATATGCGCTTTGCCGTTTATATAAAAACCGGTGCCTTTCGCGGCTTCCCTTCCGTTTTTATCATAATTAATAACCGTAACCACGCTTGCCTGCCCCAACAATATCTGCTGTTTTATTGAACCAAAACATATTACCGGCAATGCCAGAACCAGAAACAAAATACAGATTTTTTTAATCATCAGTAAGGGGCTCCTATTTTAAGTATAGCGTCTTCCGCAGGCTCTCTTATAAGCTCTTTTCTCAGTTTCATATTTCCAAAATACCTTCTGAATTTCGGCATTTCTTTATCATAATCATCCCTTATAATAATCTTTTTTACATTATAGAAATTATCCCTTTGGTATATTACGGTTCCAATGTATACGGCACGGTCTCCGGGTTTGATATTAACATGAAAACTGGCCGGGAATGACAGATATTCATAGTTAATCTGCGTGCATTTGTATCCACAGGAAGACGTATATATATTCTTATACATAACGCCGGCTTCAATGTAGAACGGTTCGGTTTCACTTACCGCATAGAATGTATCATCAAGGTATGATTCTATCCTGTATCTTTTTGCCAAACGGCTGAACAATTCATTCTCTTCTTTAAGAGGCGATAATTTCTCGTTACAGATGAACATCATAAGATATCTGTAAAGTTCCTGCCCTTCAAGTGACTGCGATTCCTCTGTCATCGGCGGATCAAACAGCACCCTGCCTACAACAAGCACCTTATCAGCCGGTAATTCCGCCGCGCTGTAAATTGTCTTTTTAACATTGTTTAATCCGCAGGATGATAAAAACATTAACGTTAACAAGAGCAAGAGAGTAAGTCGAGTATTTTTTTTCATATCTTTTATAATTATAAAAAAGTTATTTTTTAAAAAATCCATCTTACACCGCCTTTAAAAGAAATCCCATTATTTAGAACATATGCGGAAAAATCTTCCAAGCTTTTACCTGGGTCGCTATATTCAACAGGTGTCATTGCAAAATAACCTCCTGAAATATCAACACCTAAAAAATCTGTTATGTTGTAATACGCTCCCGCATAAATTCTGCCTGTAAAACCAATATAGGTTTTATCAACAGCAGACTTTTCCACTTCGGGTTCCCACCACATAGGCGTGTACGAAGAAGATGGATAACTGTCAAGTTTATCGTTTATCAGCGCTCCTCCAAACCCTACCAGGCAATAAGGAACAAGCGGGAAACTCTCAGATAAGATTATCTTTACTCTGGCATTCAGAATCATCATATGTTTGGTCGTGGTTATGTTAGTAACGCCCGAAAGCGCAGAACCGGGCTCTCCATACTCAAGAATCCCGGATGAAGAAGTGGTCATTAAAGAAACAGAACCATCTGTATGAAATTTTGTATTTACAAAACCAATATCAATACCGAACAAGTTCATATTTCCCTTATAAGTGTTTTTAAACTCTTCATTCAGAACGGATACTGTTTCAGAAAAAGGCATCACAGTCAGCTTAATAAAGCCCAGCCTGTTCACCGGGCCCTTAAATTTTTCGCCTTGTAAAGCACTGCTTAATTCAGCATCACTTGAATTCCAGTAAATGCCCGATATGCTGTTTTCTTTTAAATTATATTTCTTACCGTTAATTTTAATAACAAACATCCCTTTTTCATAATCCAGAATTACGCCTTTATACTTCTTCCCGTCATTCATCTTAACTGAATCTTCCGCGTAGTTTACTGCCGTCAGTACAACAAAAAACAGACAAAAAAACAATACCGCTGATAACTTTCGCACAAACCGCCGCCTCCCGGATATTTTTTTCATAATAACAACATATAAATTAATAGGCAATATTTATTTTACCCGTTCAAACGCCGCCCTTGCCGCTTTCAGATGATTACCTTCCGGCATGCCGTTATATTCATCCCACGCTTCAAAAAGCGAGCGCATTCCCGCGTAACCGCCGTCCGGGTGTCCAAATACGCCGCCGCCGCACAAAAACATAAAATCGTTATTACCTATTTTTTTTATATTATCCGCCAGTTTGCCCGCCCACATACCGCCGGATGATACCGGGAGCGCCGGTTTTAACCCTGCCATGGGCGCGGTACACGCACGCATAGACTGCAGCATTTCATCGTCGCTTTCATATAAATATCCGCCAAGGCCGCCGCACTGTATCTGGTCTGCGCCGCACATTCTGGCAAGCTTCACATAAACAACCGGCGAGATTCCTATATAAGAACCGCGCATTGACGCCGCGGCAAAATCCCTGTGCAGGTGTATGGGCAATTTTGTCTTTCTTGCAAGAACGCATAGATTATTAAGCCCGCCTGTAAATGAATTAAACATTAACGCCCCTGCGCCGCTTTTTTTGACTATATCATGAAACTTCATTGTATTATCAGGGTCATCGGTTATGTTAACCGCGTACATTGTACGCCTGCCGGTTTTATCAAAAGATTTCTTCATTGCCTGCCCCACTGCTTTAGCCCTGTCCGTAATCCTGTTATACGGGGCGTCAGCCAGCAGTTCATCATCCTTTATGAAATCCGCGCCGGCGCTTGCCGCCTGATACGCCAGTTCTGCCTGCTGCTTTGGAGTAAGCCCCACGCATGGTTTTGTGATTGCCCCAAACAGAGGCCTGCCAAAAGCACCGGATATTTTACGCGAGCCTTCTATTCCAAACCGCGGCCCCGGAAATAATTTTACAAAATTGTCCGGCATTTCAATATCTATAAGTTTTACGGCTGTCAGTTCATACATGTCAAATATCTCGCCCGCCACTGTGGTCAGCAGCATGGAAATTTTTGGCCCAAAGTTCTCCCACGGATAAGAAATTACCGCTTCCGCTGATGTGACTTTCCTGCCGTCAGGATATCTTGTCGGCAGCGAATAAACGTCCTTGTTTCCGGTGATATTAATACTTTCCACCTTTGCCCCAAACCTGGCCGCCAGCGCCGCTTCCCCTTCTAAATCTTTCCACGTGCCCGTGGACTGCATTTTTGCCATTAACGATGCTGTTTTTTCCGCGTCATCAGGAGTTTCAATGTAATATTTCGCAAGTATGCGGCTCATTTTTCACCGTCATAATAGATTCTTTTACCCGCGTTTATAAACGCTTTTGCGCCGTCTTTGCCGTAATGCTCCATCTCCAGAGAACCGTTCTTTTTATCAATCCCTTTAAACATGCCTTCATAATAACCCCCGGTGTTTGACATTATCACTTTACCCTTCGCGGCGTTTATTACCAACATGGAATCAGGATTGAAAACAGCTCCCTGCTTAATTCTGAATTTTATATCCCCGTCTGCGGCTTTTAAAAACACAGAATCAAAAACCGCGCCGGGTTCAGCCGTAAAATTAACATCACCTTTGGCGGAATAAAGAATAAGTCCGGAATATCTGCCTTTCGCGTTAAAATTAATGTCGCCTTTTAAGGTCTCCACTTTTAATACGTATGCCGAATCCGGAAGCGATACTTCCGTATCCGCAACAAGCTCTGTAAACAGCCCTTTTTTAGCCGCCCTGTAATTAATTATTCCTTTGCCTTCTTTTTCTTTATAGTCATAATCATCAATAATATCATTGCCTTTTAGCCCAAAGCCGTTTGAAGCCGATTTTACAAAAGCCCTTTTTTCGCCGGCAAGTATGTGTACGGAACTTTGCTGCGTGTATATATTTACCGTATTATCCGGCGCTACCGCCGAATCGAATGTTTTTTCCCTGTAAAAAGGAGTGGAAAAAAGAAAAGCCGAACCTGCCAGAGCGGCTGCCAGAACCGCCGCGGCTATACCAACCGGTTTTAAGGTTCCGCTTCTTTTACGGTTGTAGTCAAAATCTCCTGTTTTTATAAGAAAGTCATCCGCAAGCGAAGCCGTTAAAAATACAATTCCGCCCGCCCAGATTACATCAGATAAAAAGTGCGCCCCCTGTGCCATTCTGCCAAAACCCATAAGCGCTCCGTAAGCCGTGCCGGTGACAAGCATTGTATTAGCCGCGCTTTTATTTCTGTGCCTCAGATAAAAGTACATAACCGCGGCCATAAATCCCGCAGAGGCGTGTCCGCACGGAAAAGAATGCCCTTTTCCGGGAGTTCCGGGCATAAGCGGTTTTGAATACTGCCACTTACCGCCAAATTCAACAACCTCACGCGGCCTGGGATTGCCCATATACCCTTTCAGAATAACGTTAACAATAAGCCCCGGCCCCACAAGAAAAACAAACAGAAACAAAAGCGCGGGTTTTCTGTTTTTTCTGAATTGTTCCGAAAAAAACGAAGCAGCAACAGCACCGGCCGCTATTACGCCAAGCGCAAGGGGAATTAAAGTGCCGTATCTATAAAGCAATAAAACAAAAAAATTATCGCCGAATTTCCATGTACCCGCGGATGAATCATACAGAAACGACTGCACCCGCAAATCAATATCAGACACCCAAAAAGGCACCGTAACGGCAAGCAGCGATAATAACATAAGAATATTTCTTCTGATTTTATTTTCCGGCAATTGCCACCACCCCGGTGTACAGGCAACAAGTTAAAAAACAGAAAAGTTAATTCCGCTTTAAACTTTATAACCCGAATTTTATTTTATACAAAACCCGCTTCAAGGTTCTTTTCAAGTTTATGAAATATGGATTCCACTTCAAAATTTTCCATTATTTTAATCTCGCATTTTTCAGACAGCACACTGACCCCGTGCCATATTTTTTTATTAATACATATCGGTTTATCCAGCAGAAACGCCTCTATCTTATCCGGCGTCTTTTCTTCGGCAACCAGCATTATTGCCGTTCCTGAAACCGGTTCAAAAGTTTCATATGATTCCGGGTGCGCTTCAAGGCTGTCTGTCCTGCCCGGCCCCATTACAAGGTAACCTATCCTCCACCCTGTCTGCGCGGGTTCTGACAACACCACCTGAAATATCTCATTTTCTTTTTCCTGGCAGATAATCTTTCCGTATTTCGAGAAATTTGATGCATTAAGCGGTTTTATCCGTATCACTTTCCTGCCTCCTGTTTTTTCTTTACAGCCGCCCCTACAACAGCTTTTGTCATCCCGTCCAATTTAAAATATTTTTGTATCACGCTGTTTACTTCTTCTTTTGTGACCGCGTTAATTCTGTCAGGAAACACATCCACATTTTCATAGCCCAGCCCAAGTATTTCATAAGCCGCGTAAGAATCCGCCCTGCCCATATAGTCCTGCATGCCAATCTTATACATGCCGCTTATATATGCCTTGGCGGTTTTTAATTCCCCGTCAGTAATACCGTTATTTTTAATATCATTTAATATTTCAAGAATGGCGTCGTAAGCAGCCTGCTCGTTTTCCGGCGATGTGGCGGTATATATCTTAAACGCGCCGCGCTCCACCGTACGGTCAAACATGGAATATATTGTATAACACAGGTTTCTTTTATCCCTTACTTCCGAAAATAACCTGCTGTTCATACCCCCGCTTAAAACTGAATCCAGCACCCGAAACGGGTAATAATCATCGGAGCCTGTTTTGGGCCCTAAAAAACCAAGGACCATATGTGTCTGGTTTTTTTCAAAAGTCTCGCGTTTCTCTTTTTTCTGCTCTGTGATTTTTACCGGTATCTTCGCGTTTGGCTGCCTGCCTTTTTTCCAGGCGCCAAAATGTTTCTGAACCATATTTTTCGCGTCATCGTACTCTATATTTCCCACCACAGACACCACAAGGGTATTGGGCATAAGCCTGTTTTTATGCCACTCTTTAATAAGCGACGAACTTATACGGTTCACGGTTTCTGTCTCGCCTGCTACAGGGTATCCGTAAGGATGCCATTCATAAAGCGTTTCATTAAAAATCTTCATCGCGTAACCTGCAGGGTTATCTTTTCTCCGCTTTATCATATTTAAAATATCCGCTTTTTCCTTCTTTATTTCCGAAAGCGAAAATACCGGATTAAATACGATATCCGCAAAAAGCGACATAAGCCCTTCAAAATTTGTGTTTAACGATTCAAGGCCCCATCCAAAACTGTCCCTTGAAATATCCTTGACCATAACCGCTCCCAACCTGTCAATTTCTTCCGCTATGGCCGCGGCATTTCTTGTTTTGGTGCCTTTCATCATGGTTTCCATCATCAGGTTCGTAATACCCCTGTAATACCCTTCCTGCGCGCTTTCATACGGCTGCCCTCCCGTAAACATAAACTTGGCCGAGACAATGCCGGTGTTGGACAGCTTCTTATGAATAAACAGAATGCCGTTCTTAAGTTTTTCTGACTTTAATTCGCCGGCTGCTTCGGCTTTTACTTCCGGAGTTACAGTTACAAAACCCCTTATCCCTTCAGCATCAAGCATTCCTTTTAATTCATTTTCCGCTTTTGCCGGATAATAAAGAACTAAATTGGCATTATTAAGATTCAGATACCGGCGCGCCATATTCGGAATATCGCTTTCTATAACCCTCTGCAGCCCGTCATAATATTTGTAATACATCTCGTGGCTGCCAAGCATCTGATAATATCCAAGGTTAACAGCCATATTTTCCACTTTCATATTTTCTTTGGATTCTTCCCTCATCATGTCCGCTTTCACCCTTGCAAGCACTTCGGGCTTTACGGCTTCAGATTTGGCCTTTTCAATAAGGGTAAACAGTTCCTTTAAAGTCTCAGCGTATTTCCCTTCCCTTACCGTCGCGAAAAACGCTATTATTCCGCCGGACTTCCCCGCGAAAATATCCACGTCTATTTCATCCACAAGCTGTTTTTCCTCTTTAAGCGTCCTGTATAACACCGTGCTTTCGGAACCGGCAAGCACTCGCGCCAGCACCTCTATAGCCGGCATATCCGAAGAAACCGCATCCGGTATCCTGAAAGAGACAGCCAGATACCTGCTTTCAATCTGCCCCGAAAAAGTATTATAGGTAAAACCTTCTTTGTCTTTAATCTCTTCAACCGGGTTATCGCCTGCCGAACCCCGCGGCTTAATAGCCCCAAAAAGATTTTCCGCGTATATCATTGTTTTTGCCGCATCCACATCGCCTGCTATTACGACAATTATATTTTCAGGCACATAATGCTTTGAATAAAAATCCACCACCTTTTCCCTGTTAAAATTTTTCAGCCTGTCTTCATATCCTATGACAGGGTCCCGGTAGTATTTTTCAAATGAATTGTACATAAGTTTCTGCCACGTAAAAACATGGGGATTATCAAGCCCCCTGTTAAGCTCCGTAATTACCACTTCCCTTTCCTTATTAATCTCTTCTTCCGCGAAAACAGAAGCGGTCAGCGCGTCGTACTCTATTTCAATAGCTTTTTCCACATGCTCTGCCGGAAGCACAATAACGTAATTTGTGGCATCATACGTGGTAAAAGCATTATTGTATCCGCCAAGTTCGGTTATTTCCTTATCTATCTGCCCCAACCCTCTTTTTTCAGTGCCTTTAAAAAGAAGGTGTTCTATAAAATGAGTCATGCCTTTTTCCGAATCGCTTTCATAGGCAGAACCCGTTTTCACCCAGAAATTACACGCCGCCACCGGCGCCGCGTGATTTTCTTTTATAATTATCGTTACCCCGTTCTGAAGCACTTTTTTTGTGATATCCGCGTTTGCCATTATTACCCCTCTCATCATAAGTATCGATAACACCGCTATGGATGCTGTTTTAATCGCCCTGTTCATTTTTATACCTCCGCCTTTCGGCGTCCTATTTAATCTTTGAAACTAAAAAACCGTCTTTTACTTCCACAACTATCGTTTTTCCTTCTGTAAGGCTTCCCGAAATTATCAGTTTTGCCAGTTCGTTTTCTATCCTTGACCTGATAATACGCTTTAACGGCCTTGCTCCGTAAACTTCGTCAAAACCTTCATCCGCTATCAGTTTAACCGCATTTTCATCAATTTCAAGCATTATTCCTTTATCTTTCAGCCTCTTCTTAAGTTCATCTGCCTGTATCCTCACTATTCCATAAATGTTTTCTTTTGATAACCTGTTAAACACAATTATTTCGTCAAGCCTGTTTATAAATTCAGGCTTAAACCGGCGCCTGACTTCTTCAAGCACCTCTTTTTTAATACTGTCATTATCGCCGGATGATGATATTTTTTCGCTGCCTATATTGGAAGTCATGATTATAACCGAATTTTTAAAATCCACCACCCTTCCCTGCCCGTCAGTTAACCTTCCGTCATCCAGCACCTGCAGCAGAATATCAAATACGTCCGAATGGGCTTTTTCCACTTCATCAAAAAGTATGACCGAATAAGGTTTTCTTCTTACCGCTTCTGTAAGCTGCCCGCCTTCTTCATATCCCACATACCCGGGCGGGGCGCCTATAAGGCGCGACACTTCGTGTTTCTCCATGTACTCTGACATATCTATTCTTATCATCGCTTTTTCATCGTCAAACAGAAAGCGCGACAGCGAGCGCGCAAGCTCTGTCTTGCCCACCCCGGTTGGCCCAAGAAATAAAAAAGTTCCCATAGGGCGCGCCTCTTCGGATATTCCCGCGCGCGCGCGCCTTATGGCATTAGCCACGGCTTCCACGGCGCCGTCCTGCCCTACAAGGCTCTGTTTTATATTATCTTCCATCTTCATTAGCTTACCGGCTTCGCCTTCAAGCATTTTAGATACCGAGATTCCTGTCCACTGCGAAACCACTGCCGCCACATCTTCTTCATCAACTTCTTCCTTTAACAGGGTTCCTTCTTTGGTTAACTTTGCAAGTTCATTTTCAAGGCCTTTTATTTCTTTATCCAGCTGCGCAAGTTCACCGTACCTTATCCTGGCCACTGCTTCAAGGTTTCCTTCGCGTTCAAACTTTTCCTCTTCCTGTTTTTTTATTTCTATATTTTTCTTCGCGGCGCGCATTTTCTCTATCACTTCTTTTTCCCTGCCCCACCGCGCGCCAAAAGCGTTCTTTTTCTCCTTCAAATCTTCTATATCAGCCGTAAGTTCTTTCAGTTTTGCGGCTGTTTCCTTTTCTCCTGATTCTTTTTTTACCGCTTCTTTTTCAATTTCAAGCCGCCTTAACCTGCGTTCTATAGAATCCATTTCCGCCGGCATGCTGTCAATTTCCATTTTTATTTTTGACGCGGCTTCATCCATTAAATCTATGGCCTTATCCGGAAGAAACCTTCCCTGAATATACCTGTTTGAAAGGTTTGCCGCGGCAACAACAGCCGCGTCCTTTATCCTTACGCCGTGATGCACTTCATATTTTTCTTTTAAGCCCCTTAAAATAGAAATGGTATCATCCACCGATGGTTCGTTTACCATTACAGGCTGAAACCTGCGCTCCAGCGCGGGGTCTTTTTCTATATACTTGCGGTATTCGTCAAGCGTGGTTGCCCCAATCGCCCTTAATTCCCCGCGTGATAATGAAGGTTTTAATATGTTGGCGGCATCCATCGCGCCTTCGGTTTTTCCCGCGCCTACCAGCGTGTGAATTTCATCTATAAAAAGTATAATATTTCCGCCCGCATCCTTAATCTCTTTTAACACGGCTTTTAACCGTTCTTCAAATTCGCCCCTGAACTTCGCGCCTGCCACCATTGCGCTTATATCAAGCGCTATAACGCGCTTGTCTTTTAAATTATCAGGACAGTCGCCTTTCATTACGCGCACCGCCACGCCTTCGGCAACCGCGGTCTTGCCGACTCCCGCTTCGCCTATAAGCACCGGATTATTTTTCGTGCGCCTTGACAGCACCTGCATAACCCTTCTTATTTCCGCGTCCCTGCCAATAACCGGGTCAATCTTTCCGGCGGCAGCAGCTGCCACAAGGTCTGTGCCATATTTGGATAATGCCCTGTATTTATCTTCGGGATTCCGGTCTGTCACTCTTTGCCCGCCGCGCACATCACGCATGGCTTTTAGCAGCACATCATAAGCCGCCCCGTTATTTACAAGCACATTTCCTGCCGCCGACTTTTTATCGTCCGCCATTGCAAGAAGAAAATGTTCCGTATTGACATATTCATCCTTGAATTCCGCTGCTTTTTTTACGGCTGATGACGCCATTGCGCCGGTTTCTTTTGACATATAAACTTCCGAGATACCGCTGACTTTTGGAAGTTTATTTATGGCCGTTTCAACACCGGCAAGTACTTTGTTGAAATCCGCACCGGTTTTTTTAAGTACCTGTGATGCCGCGCCGCTTTCATCCGAAAGCATGGCTTTAAGAATATGTTCCGGCATAAGCTGCTGGTTGGCGTACTCTGACGCAATTGAATGCGCCTGCCTTAAAGCTTCCTGCGCTTTTACAGTAAGTTTTTCAAAATCAATCATTATTTCACCTCCGTAAATATTATCCGCGCCCCTTTGCTGAATTTAATAATATAATTACGGTAAGAATACGGCAGAAAAACAACTTCCCCCCTTTTAAAAACATAACCGCCTTCAACGCGCATTTCCCCTTCTATCACGGCAGCCACAACCGGCTTTCCGCCTTTTTCCATGTATGACAATTTCGCCGAAGTTTTCACTTCTGAAGACTGAAAATAACAGCATCCAAGAAGTTTTCTTACGTACATTCCGCCGCGCGCCTTAAATTTACTGCCTTTTAACGCTTTTTCAAGGCCGTATTTAAATGACATCAGCGCCTCTTCAATATTAAGCTGCCTTGGCTTTCCTTTTTCCAGCCTGCCCCAGTCAAAAAGCCTGTATGTTATATCAGAGTTCTGCTGCACTTCAAAAATTAACAGCCCCGCGCCTATTGCGTGCACAGTGCCTGCCGGTATTAAAAAACAATCTCCGGGTTTTACGGTGTATTCACGCAGCATCTCCGGAATATCGCCGTTTAAAGCCGCGTTTTTTATTTTTTCTTTTGAGTAATTCTTTTTAAATCCCAGTTGAATAACCCCGCCCTTACGCCCCCCTATTATTAGCCACATCTCTGTCTTACCGCAGCTAAGGCCTTTTTTGCGCGCCATATTATCATCAGGATGTATCTGCACCGAAAGTTTGTGGGCGGTATCTATAAATTTAAATAAAAGAGGAAACCTGCCGCCGTATTTTTTATTTATCGCCGGCCCAAGCAGTTCTTTGCCGTGTTCTTTTACGGTGTCAGTCAGTTTTTCGCCTTTATATTTTCCGTTGGTTATAACGGATGACACATCATCGGTTGAAGCAAAAAACCAGGCTTCGCCTATCCTTGCGTCAGGCGCCTTCATAAAATCCTTAAGTGTTTTCCCGCCCCAAATCATATCCTTATAAATCGGCTTAACTTTTATAGGGTACATGTTACTCTCCATACAGTTTTTTAATTACCGAACCCCTGTAATAATGCCTTAAAATTTCCTTATACTTTTTGCCTTTCAATGACATGCCTCTTAAACCGCGCTGGCACATCCCGACCGAATGGCCCCAGCCCGCGCCGTAAATATATATATACCTTATATAGCCTTCTTCATCCAGCGCATATTCCCATTTTATCACATTTGACCTTATTTTGCCCATAACGGTGCGTATTGGGTCAAACTTCACTTCCATACTGCCTTTATCCCCGGTAATTCTAAGGCGGGTCAACGCGCCGCCGCGCGCCCTTTTTAACGGCTCCACTTTTTTTATCCTGCCTATGTCTTTTCTTTTGGCAACGTATCGCTGAAAATCTTCCGCGTTTAAGTACCTTATCCATCTGAAACTTGTTTCATTCGCGCCTTCAGCCTTACAGTAAACATCAGGCATGCTTCTTACATATTCTTCAAGGTCAAAAGGAGAAAGCGGAAATTTCCATTTCCAGTTAAAATCCCCGTCATAAACGCCTTTTAAACTTTTTGACACTTTATACCCCCACACTTCATAGACATCTTCGGTGTGCCCGCCGCAGCAGTTTGAAAAAAAAGTGCTTATCAGTTTATCATCAGGGTCGTACAGCGCCTCGCCGCGCGTCGCATCAACGGCGGCAATAGTCCTTTCTCTTTCACCGTTAACGCCTTTATAAACCGCGCAATGCTGGGTGGCGCACACATCATAACCGTCTTTTTTATGGCTGTTTAAATGTTTTAAAGTATACGTTCTGGCGGATACCGCCTGCGCTTTAAGCGCTTCTTCCGGCCAGTCTGAAGGTATTTCCGCCGCTATCACGCCGTACAGATACTCTTCCATATTTATATTATTTATTACATTAATTTTATCAGACCTTAGCACCAGCCCAAAGCCGCCCCTGTAAGTGGTATCGGATTTTTCCGCCCAATAGAATCCCTGCCCGTAAGCGATATTATAAAAAGACGCGGTGGCATTCACGCTGTTCGCGTTTATATCGGCGTGCTTGCCTATAAATGTTCTTGAATTTCCGTCCGAATCAGATATGAATATGCCTTTTTTCTCAACGGATAACTCGTATTCAATAAGCCTGCTTCCCCTGAAAAGTTCTTCTTTGTCATCCCCCGTTATTATAAAATCAGAACCGTGTTTAAAACTCACAGTTTCGGCCCCGTTAATTATACCCACCCGCACCTGTTTAAAACTTTCAGAACCTTTAATCCCCCGCTTTTCCGGAGGGTTATATGAGTCCCGCCCCGTCTTTTTTTTCTGTTTATCAGCATCAATCATATGTTTTATGGAAGGCACCAGCTGCGCGTACTGCTGCGCTTTTTCCCGGGCTTCCTTATCTTTTGTATCCACATCAATAACCTTGTTCCAGTATTTATAAGCGCTTATAAATTCTTCCTTTTTTTCATGCAGCACCGCTATTCGCCGGTTAAGTTCTGTATATATTTTATCTTTATTTATGGCTTCTTTGTAATACTCCAGCGCCTTGTCAATTTCACCCGTTTTCTCGCAGGTTTCAGCCATTTTGACATAGGTGATATTCCTGTATTTATTTGACTCTATCGCCTGCAGAAACCTTGCTTTTGCCTCTTCGTATCTTCCGGTTTCTAAAAGCATGCAGCCGTGCCAGTAAAACACTTCCCAATTGGCCATCTGCTTTTGTTCCAGGACATTAACCATTTCTTCGCCTTTTGCGGCGTCGCCCATAAAGTAATACATTTTGGCAAGTTCAAAGTGCGCGCGGACTTCACCCGGATTTAATTTAAGAATTTCAAGATATGCTTCAACCGCCTTCTGATTCTCGCCGTATTCTTTATATACAGACGCAAGCGAATAATAATTTGACCTGTTAGACGGGTTCTCAGCCGATTTTATTACGTAATACGCCGCTGTCTTTTCCGGATTTGACCCGTAATAAAAATCCGTCATGCTATCCGCGTTTAAATTTACGCACGCGGATAATAAAATAAGCAGCGATAATAAAACACTTATCATAGCGTGAACTTTTCACCCAGATAAATCTCACGGGCTTTTTTGTCGTGTGCAAGCTGGGCCGCCGGCCCATGAAGCAGTATTTTACCTTCATAAAGTATGTACGCCCTGTCGGTAATTGACAGCGTCTCCCTTACATTGTGATCGGTAATTAAAATACCAATATTTTTCTTTTTCAATTCCCTTATTATATTCTGAATATCAAATACGGCTATGGGGTCAATTCCCACAAACGGTTCATCCAGAAGAATAAAACTTGGCGCAAGGACAAGCGACCTGGCTATTTCCGTCCTTCTTCTTTCCCCGCCGGACAACGTGTATGCCTTCTGCTTTGCAAGGTGTGAAATCTTAAATTCTTCAAGCAGCTGTTCCAGTCTGTGCTTTTTATCCGCTTTGGAAATATCCATGAATTCAAGCACGGACATTATATTTTCTTCCACTGTAAGCCGCCTGAAAATAGACGGTTCCTGAGAAAGATAGCTTATGCCGTTTAACGCCCTTTTGTACATGGGCATTCCGGTTAAATTCATTCTGCCGCCGTCTTTGTCATCCAGAAAAATCCCTCCGGCATCCGGCTGAATTACACCTAAAACCATATAAAAAGTTGTGGTTTTGCCGGCGCCGTTAGGCCCTAAAAGCCCCACTATTTCGCCCTGCTTTACGTCAACGCATACATCGCTTACCACGCGTTTTTTATTGTATGTTTTTACAAGGTGTTCTGTTTTAAGGTGTTTCACTTTGTACCTCCCTGCGGGCTTTTTCCGCGTCAGAATAATATATCTTAGACCAGATATTATCCTGAAGCTTTATCTTTTTTGTATCCGTGTCTATTACCGCCCTGTCAGAAAAAAACAGGCTTTTTTTCCTTTTAAAAATCGGCTTTCCCTTAAGTTCAAGTTCTTTTTTGTCGTCATTGTATACCACAGAATCCGCAAAAGCCACAATATCCCGAAATTCCATCCTTACGCGGTTACTGACTTTTTTCGCTTTTATCTCATTTATCACCGTATTAAAATCCGCTTCATCACAATAAATAGTGATGGTATTTCCGTCTGCCGTGTTTTTTACGGCTTTGACTTTGTCGGCAACCGTTATAATATTTAAACCGTCGGTATAAAAAAGCCTTTTTGACGTCAGGTTAAGGCCGTATTCCTTGTAAAAAACCTTCACGTTTCCGTCAGCTTCCGCGCTTTTTTTGTAATCCCTGCTTTTTAGCCTGTCCGCAAAAACCCGAGCGCCAGCCGCGTTTATTATTACATCGCCCGTAAAAACAGCCATTTTATCTTCCATGGAAAACTTCATATTGTCCGCGCTTATGTTAAGTTCTTTAACGCGCGGTTTCTTCTTTACCGCCGGTACCGCCGCCTTTGCCGGCTGAACTTTAGCCGGCGCAGCCGCTTTCACAAAAAGCGCAGAAGGAGTTTTTTCCGGCACCGGTGACGCGGCCATTACCGGGCCTGCATCTTCCCCTGTCTTTTTTGCTTCCTGTATTCTTTCCGATACATTTTTAAAATATTCATTTTCATATTTCGCGTCGTCTATCTTAAAACATCCCGCAAAAATAAAAAGAATAATTATTGCCGCGGCCTTTTTCATTACTCTCCCACATCCACTGCTTTTAACCTGACCTGTTTCTTTATCTCCAGATTCTTAAAACCCGCGTCGCTTTCAAGCCCTATTCCCCTTAAGACCGTGCCGTCCCTTGTAACCTTAACGGCTTCTTCCGTATACATTTTTTTAAGGCTGTCATCCCAGAATAATTTCTGCGTTTCAATAACAGCTCCGTCTCCGGATACGGCTTTAACATTTCCTGTTATTTCCATAAAATTGGTATCCGTGTTAATAATGGCGCGGTCGCCGTATAATACCGTTTTACTGTTTGCTTCATCCAGATAATTCATCACAAAACCCTGCGCGTAAGCTTTCTTTTTAAGTTCAAATATCTGCGCGCCTTTCGCGTTTACTTCCCATTTCACTTCTCCCTTGCTTGCCGACTTTAACGTGAAATTTTCCATTACAAAATTCGGAACAGAATCGGCTTTGTCGCCCAGGGGCAGATTGGGTTTTATCTTTTTTTCCCTTCCGCAGCCCGGTAACAAAACCAGCATCAAAGCCAGCGCCAGCGCCGCCGTTATCTTTTTCATAGTTTTATACCTTTTTCTTCCATGGATTTTTCCGCGGTCATTCTGAATCTTCTGTGCACCCAGACCCACTGTTCCGGGTACTTAAAAATAAATTCCGAAAGTTCCCTGTTATATTCTTCAGCCAGCTGCTCTGTTGTTTTACCTTCAGTTTCTATCGGCTTATTAATCTGTATTCCATAGTAATTATCGCGCCTTCTGAAGATACAAACCGTCATCAGTTTCAGCCCAAGCTTTTTAGCAAGCACCGCGGGCCCTGCCGGAGTCTTTGCCATTACACCCAAAAACGGGACATATACGCTTTCTACGCTTGTATCCTGGTCTGACAGTATCCCGAATATCATTCCCTGCCTTAAATATTTTATCATGGAGCGTATGTCGTCATCTTTTAAAAATATCTTTACCCCTGTTTTTGTCCTTGCCGAATTCACGGCAGATTCAATCAGGGGGTCAAACATCCGCTTTGCCGCGGCCCCCGCTATGTTGCCGTTTAAAGCGGCAAAATGCGCCAGCAATTCCCAATTGGACAGGTGAAGCGTCACAACAATTACGCCTTTTTTTGTATCTTTGGCTTCGTTAAAATATTCCAGCCCGTGCGTCTCTTTTACCATATCTTTTATTTTATACGCGGGCCACACGGTAAACTTTAAAAACTCAAAAAAGCCCCTTCCGTAATTACGGATGTTTCGGTTTTCCAGCGCTCTCTTTTCTTTCTGCGGCATCCTGTCCCCATAGACTATATCAAGGTTGCGTTTAAGCGTGCGCCTGTCTTTAACAAGAAATAAAAAAACAAAAAACGCAAAATACTCGCAGGCTTTAGTGCCAATCCTCCAGGGGATAAAAAACACAACAAACCTTGCGGTCTGTATAAAAAGATAAAGCAGAAAATTTCTAAATGCCTTTAGCTTCATCTTCATCGTTAAGATACCCTTTTACCGCCGCGTCCCAAAGGCCGCGCGCTTTAAGAACCATATCAATTACTTCCCTTACGCAGCCGCGCCCGCCGTTTTTTTTGCAGACATAATCCGCTTCTTTTTTTGCCTCGTCCGCCGAATCCGCGGGCGCCGCGGCAAAGCCGCAGCGGCGCATTACAGGTATATCAATTATTTCATCGCCGATGAAACACACTTGCGCATCGTCCAGTTTAAGTCTTTTCATAATATCCTGATACGGGGCAAGCTTGTTCAGCGCTCCCTGATATACATGCTGTATTTTTAATTCTTTCGCCCTTATTTCTATGGCCTCTGAATGCCTGCCGCTGATTATGGCAAACTGCAGCCCCGCGTGGCGGCCAAGTGAAATCCCCGTGCCGTCCTTTACGTTATACTGCTTAAATTCTGTTCCATCACTCCCGATTATTATACCGCCGTTTGTCAGCACGCCGTCCACATCAAGGCAGACAAGCTTTATGTTTGACAGTTTTTTATTTACAGATGCCACTTAAACAACCCCTGACTTTAATATGTCATGAAGGTGAATAATACCGGCCGGTTTACCGTCCTTTGACACCGCAAGCAGGACTGTAATTGATTTTTCTTCCATCACCGCAAGGGCTTTCATTACAAGGTCTTCTTCGGATATAATTTTTGGGTTTCTAACCATAACTTCAGACATTTTCATCATAAACGGGTTGGCCTGTTTTTCCAGAAGGCGCCTTAAATCGCCGTCTGTAAATATGCCGGCAAGTTTTCCTTTTACGCCGGTAACAGCCACACAGCCAAACCTTCCCGCTGTCATTACAAGCAGCCCGTCTTTTAATAAGGCTTTTTCATCAATTGCCGGGATACTTTCCCCGAAATGCATTATATCTTTTACCTTAAGCACAAGTTTTTTTCCAAGCGAGCCGCCCGGATGAAGCATGGCAAAATCTTCTTTTTTAAAATTCTTCATATTTAACAGCACTACCGCAAGCGCGTCGCCAAGGGCAAGCTGCACCGTAGTGGAACAGGTGGGCGCAAGGTTAAGCGGGCATGCTTCTTCTTCAACAAAGGAACTAAGCACGCATACGGCTGATTTTGCAAGCGAAGAATTCTTCTTGCCGGTAATCGCAATTATTGGAATATTAAGCCTGCCTAAAGCGGGAAGAATGTTTATTACCTCTTCTGTTTCGCCGCTCTGCGACAGCATTATGACAACATCGCCTTTCATAAAAATACCCATATCCCCGTGCGCGGCTTCCACCGGATGAAGAAAAACAGCGGGCGTGCCCATAGAGGCCATTGTCGCGGATATTTTCTGCCCCACAAGGCCGGACTTTCCTATTCCGGATACCACCACCTTGCCTTTACACGCGCTTAATACTTCAACCGCTTTTATGAAATCTTTTCCAAGCCTTTTCTTGGCCGACAGTATCTCTTTGGCTTCCATTGCCAGCACTTTGTTCGCTTCTTTAATTATATTCATGGGAATTTCCCGCCTTGTCGTTATAATTTTTAATTATTCCGGAACGTACAGTATCCTGGCGCAGTTACTGCAATACTCTATAGCAGCTTTCTTTTTAAGCTTGCTTACCATATTGGCGCGTATTGCCATCCTGCATCCGTCACAGCTTCCGTCGCCGCGCGCGTCCCTTGTTACCGACGCTACCGCAACTCCGCCTTTTGCTTTTCTTATCTTTTCATACTTTTCAAGCCATGTTTTATCCACAGACGCGGCTTTTTCCTGACGCGCGGCAGCAAGCCCCGCTATTCCCGCTTCTTTTGCCTCTTTTTCCGCCTGTATTACTTTTATCTCCGCGTTTATTATTTCTTCCTCTTTTTTAAACAAAGCTTCCTGTTCTTTTAACCATACCTTTACCTCTTCTTCTTCCTCGTCAATTCCAAGTATTCTGTCTTCTATCTTTCTAATTTCATCCCTGCCCCTTGCTATTTCATCCTGAAGCGCTTTAAAAGAAGCATTGGTTTTTATGGACTCCCCCTGGCCTTCTTTTTTCTTAATATCCGCCTCTATTGTTTTAATATCAAGGTCAAACACGGCTTTCTTCTTTTTGCAGTCATCAAGGCGGGCTTTTTTTTCATTGTATACAGCTTTATGTTCTTCTATCCTTTGCTTCTTGGCTTCAATTTCGGCGTCTATATGCCTTATCTCTTTTTCCACTGCCAGAATGGCATTATCAGCCATCTGCAGGTCTATCAGGGTATTTAATATTTCGCCTTCTGTCATTATAATATCCTCCGATTTTTTGATTAAAACATTGAATATTTTAACACTTTTAGGGGGTTAATAAAAGGCGAAAGTTTTGGTTTGTCAACGCAAAATAGAAATGTCCTATTTTCTGCAAAATAGAAATGTCCGGTTTTCAAAGTACAGCCTGCCAAGAATCCCCGGTT
>JAFGWA010000084.1 GCA_016937715.1 Candidatus Goldiibacteriota bacterium | reverse complement strand
CGGAGAACGATCCGCAATTAAACACTTCAGAGATGCACGCGCTTCGCTCTGTGCAAATATTTGTTCTTTGCGGAGAACGATCCGCAAAGAACAAATATTTGGTGCGAGGAGAGGGACTTGAACCCACACCCAATGGACCAGATCCTAAGTCTGGCGCGTCTGCCAATTCCGCCATCCTCGCACTTTTTGGCAATAAACAATAATTAAAAAAACTACCGTAATCTTAATTTTACTATATTTTTACCTGAATTCCAAACGGTAATATTGCCGTTTGTTCCGCTTTGTGCCTTTAAATAAACGGCAAGCCCATACCCGGAATTTCTGCATTTTACCGTATATACCGTCTTTTTTCCGTAAAATACCTTTTCTTCCGCGGATATAACGCCGGGCGCGTTTAATATTAACCCTTTTACATATGCCACCTTTGCCTCTTCCGCAAAATCCCCTTCTATTATGACAGTTTTGCCTTCCGCCATGTTTTTCTTAACCTGTCCCTGAGCGGCGCTTATAATGTCATTAACAGCCGCAATATAAGCTTTTATAAAAACCCTGTTTTCAATTTCCGCGTTACGAGAACACTCTTTTATATCAAGTATTTTAACTATATTACCGCCGGCATCTTTAACAGTGCCTGTTATTGAAACGCATTTTTCTTCTGTTGAAATACTTAAAAACGCGCTTAATTCATCTGTATTTTCTTCGTATTCCACAGAATACTCCGCGGAAAGCCCGGCTTTTATAACTTCCAGGGCTTTAACCGGCAGTTCACCCTGCCCATAGACGGTAACTGATAACGATACCCTGTCCTGCGAAAAATTAATAAGTTCAAAAAAAGGCGTTTCCTCCGAAATATCAATTTCGGGAATTGTCATTTTTAAATCAGCGCATTGTTTTTGTCTGCCATAACACACTCCCGCCCCGTAATAAAGTTCTCCTTCGCTTTTATCCGCGTCAGCAACAAGAACTGATTCGCCTGTTTCATACACAAGGTCGCCGGCGTTTATTTCCAGACGCGCCCCGGGCGCGTAACCGGTGTTAAAATAACACTTTCCTTTTTTTACAGCCATCGCCGTAAATTTTTGTTTTTTGGAATAATTGCCTTTTCTAAACAGCACAGTGCTTCCCGCGGCGCACCTTACACACCCGCCCTCTTTTAGGTACATCGCAAACACAGACGTATCAGATGAAACCGTATCGCCTATACCCGCGTAATATGATGTGGAAGTATTTATCATAACTTCTTCTTTGCCGATATAAACTCCCGGCCCGTATGGTATTAATAACGCTTCATTGGCGGCAAATACAAAGGCCGGCAGTAATAACATAAACACAATAATTATTTTTTTCATTATTTCCTCCTGCACTGCGGTTATTTACAGAACTTCAAGGACTTCATAGACGACAAGGTGGTCTTCCTTGCCTTTTATCTTTATATCCGTGTACATTTTAGATTTTATCCTGTCACGCACAAGCGCGTGCGTGTTTTCGCTTATTAAAAACGAAGTTGAAAGTTCCTTATTTAAACTTTCAAGCCTTGATGCCAGGTTTACCGTATCTCCTATTACCGTATATTCCATCCTTCTCATCGAACCCATATTGCCGGCAACCACCTTGCCGCTGTTCACGCCCACGCCTATTTTCAGCGTCTTCTTGCCTTCCTGCGCCCACTTTTCATTTAATTCATCAAGTTTTTTCTGCATCTGCCAGCCTGTCCTTACCGCCCTTATAGCGTGATCCTTATCATAAAGCGGAGAACCAAAAACCGCCATAACAGCATCGCCTATAAATTTATCCAGCGTGCCGCCGTTTTCAAACACTATGTCCGTCATTGCGGTTAAATATTCATTAAGAACGCCAAGCACCTCTTCAGGCTGCATTTTTTCTGACATCGCCGTAAACCCGCGGATGTCGGAAAAAAGCACGGACACTTCTTTTACTTCGCCGCCCAGTTTTATTTCCTGCTTTTTTAATATTTCATCCACAAGCGTTTTGGAAACATATCTGGAAAAAATATTTTTTATCTTACGGTTCTCTTTTTCTTCCACAGCCACCTTGTACACGCTTATGCTGGAATAGCACAGCACCATGGTAAAAAGCGGGTTTACAAGGTCTATAATATAATTGTGCGCGTCAAACAGGTATCTTGAAAGGAATATAAACGCGATTACTTCCACAAACACCACGATAAGCCCGCGCAGTGTCTTTATCCTGAAAATCATGAAGCTTGTAAAAAGCCCTATGGCAAATAACAGCGCAAGGCCGTTAAAACGCCCCATCCGTTTCATCATGGAATTATTGTAAAGCGTATTGATTACATTAGCGTGTATTTCCACCCCGGGCATTGAATAACCCGATTCAGAAAACGGCGTAGAAAACACATCATGAAGAATATCCGCGGTGGAGCCCACAAGCACTATTTTGTCTTTAAACATATTTTTTTTGATATTTTTACCGTAATACACCTGATAAAACGGCACGGTCGTAAAAGTGCCTGCCGGGCCGGCGTAATTTATTATTATCTGATTTGTGGAATTAATTTCGCCCCAAATGACTTTATTTTCTTCTTTTATTATTTCCAGATTATTTCTGCGCAGCCCTTTATAAAGCCCAAGCGATTCCATTGACAATGACAGATATTTTTCTCCTGTCTCGCTTTCAACTTTTACAAGCTGGCTATGCCTTATACTGGAATCCCTGTCAAACGGGTGGTGCACAATTCCGGAAGCGTAAGCGCCGTCTTTCAGAGCGGGTATAGGAAATACTTTTGTGGTTTTATCTCCCACTTTTGTCTCTTCATATAATATCGCCATTCCCAATACCACATTGCCCGCTTTATCCACCGCTTTGGCAAATTCCGCGTCTTCTTTTGGATTTCTTGCAGTGGGCTCTGAATACACCACGTCGAACGCGATGACTTTAGCGCCCCATGATTTCAAATTAGAGATTAACTGCGCGTAAAAATTCCTTGGCCATATCCATCGCTCCGGCATTTCAGAAAACGAAGAATCATCTATCGCCACAATAACCACCGGCGCGGTGGGCTGTACAATGCCCCTTTCCTTAAACCGCCAGTCAATTGACTTATTTTCAAGGCCCTCAAAAAAACCTGTCCGTGTGATAAAAATGGATAATATGGTGGCCAAAAGGCCTATAAATATTATCGCCCGCCTGTGAAAAGTCTGCTTTTTTTCCTTTTTTACAGCTTTTGCTTCTTTTTTCATAATTGTCCACATTATATATGTATTTAAACCGTTTGTCTATAAGGGGAAAAGCTTATTATTAGACGTACCTGGAAGGGTTTTAGATAAAAAAAATGGTGGGCAATCGGGGATTCGAACCCCGGACCAACTGATTAAGAGTCAGCTGCTCTACCAACTGAGCTAATTGCCCGCCTTTTCATTGAAAAGCAGGGTTAATACTACAATAATTTGTTTTCATTGTAAACCCTATAATACTTCAAACGGGTGTTGGATACCCCGCCTGAATATAACTGATGCGTTCTTCTAACATTTAGTCAGCGTTCGGCTCGCTTTCGAATCCGGGAGCGACTCCTATACTTTATCGAACAGTTGAACAATCAAACATTCGACCGCAATCGGGCTTATGATATTCGAATGCTCGAATATCGGATGCTCGATTGCTCGAAAATTTTGCGAAGCAAAATTTTGGGGTAAGTGACGGGATTCGAACCCGCGACCTCCAGGGCCACATCCTGGCGTTCTAACCAACTGAACTACACCTACCACCTATATAACAATAAAAAACAACTTAAACAAAGTATATTGTTTATACCAAAATATACCGTTCATTTCAAGCCTTTTAATTACTGCCGCTTAATCCGGCAACTTGCAACATTTAATGCAACACCGTTAAAATTTCCCATGTTTCTCTTGTAACTTTTTGTCTTATTATGTCGTTTGCGGTTT
>JAFGWA010000083.1 GCA_016937715.1 Candidatus Goldiibacteriota bacterium | reverse complement strand
GTTATGTAGCAGAAACGGAGGCAAGGTTATAAAAAAGCGGACATTTTCACTTTGCCAAAAAGCGGACATAATTACTTTGCCTTGACAATCGCGGTTTCCAATCTTGTAAAAACCCTTATTTTATGGTATAAAATAAGGTCAGGTTATACGTATGTCCTTTACTATTTATTGGAGGTTTTGATGAAAATTTGCGTGGTAGGAACAGGTTATGTAGGGCTTGTCACAGGCACCTGCATTGCCGACCTTGGAAATGATGTCACCTGCGTGGATGTGGATGAGAAAAAGGTTGAAAACCTTAAGAAAAATATTCTTCCCATATACGAACCGGGGCTTGAAGAGCTTGTAAAAAGGAACATGAAAAGGCTTAAATTTACCACTTCCATAAAAGAAGGGATGAAAGGCGCGGAAGTTATATTTATCGCGGTGGGCACCCCGCCAAAACATAACGGCGAAGCAGACCTTACGTTTGTCAAAGAAGTGGCAAAAAGCATCGGAAAACACATGGACGGCGATAAGATTATTGTTGATAAAAGCACGGTTCCAATCGGAATGGGAGACCTTGTTGAAAGTATAATTGAGGATAATTACAAAGGCAAAAGCAGGTATGACGTTGTGTCGTGTCCGGAATTTTTAAGGGAAGGCAGCGCCATTCACGATTTTATGAATCCGGACAGGGTGGTTATCGGCGCCAAGAAAAAAGACGCGGCTGAAAAAGTGGCCGGTATTTTTGCCCCTTTAAAATGCAAGATAGTGGTAACAGATTTAAGAAGCGCGGAGATGATAAAGTACGCGTCTAACTCTTTCCTTGCCACAAAAATTTCATTTATAAATGAAATAGCCAATATATGCGAGCGCGTAGGCGCCGATGTTTCCACAGTGGCCGAAGTAATGGGATATGATAAAAGAATAGGCGGGCAGTTTTTAAACGCGGGCGCGGGCTTTGGCGGGTCGTGTTTCCCTAAAGACGTGGCAGCGCTTATTAACATAGCACGCAGCGAGGATTACGAGCCGTTAATTTTAAACGCGGTCATGGAAGTAAACAAAATGCAGAAAAAACTAGTTTTAAATAAAATTAAAAAGATGCTTGGCACAGTGGAAGGCAGGGCAATTGGAATTCTTGGAATTGCTTTTAAGCCCAACACGGATGACATAAGGGAAGCGGTGGCGCTGGATGTAATAAAATCCCTTTCGGAAAAGGGCTGCAGGATAAAAGCGTTTGACCCGGTGGCAATGCCTAACGCAAAAAAAATCCTAAAGAATGTGACTTTTGTGAAAGATGCTTACGAAGCCGCTGAAAAAGCGGAATGCCTTGTGGTCTTAACCGAATGGAACGAATTCAGGGAACTTGACCTTAAGAGAATAAAATCGGCGATGAAAAAACCGGTGATTGTTGACGCAAGAAACATATATGACCCTAAAACCGTAAAAAAGCAGGGCTTTGAATATACGGGTATAGGAAGAAATTAATTTAAGGGGTGCAAAATGGCAAAGAATAAAAACAAAGAAAACAGGCAGGCGGCGGCATCGGATGATACAAAGTACACAATGAAGGACTACCTTGTAATAAACGCGATGTTCTGGGCGTTTTTAATTGTCCTGTCAATTGTGGTATTTATTTCCACCGGCGCCAAGTGGGACGGCGTTATGTCCAGCGTGTTCACTTTTATTTTTCTTGTTTTTGGCTTTGGTTTTACAGCTGTATCAATTTTTGATTTTGTATATGACAGGCTGGCGGATAAAAATGAAGCTAAATAATTTATTTTTAGCGTTTATATTTGTTATCATGTCGTCCGCGCTTTACGCGGAAGGCGCGGTTACGCCTTCGGCGCAGCCGGATAACACCGTATTTCAGGAAAAACTTGACGCAGCCAAGAACAGGTCTGATTCCGCTTTAAAAGCGGCCGAGGACGCCATAACAGCGGCGCAGTCAATGAAACAGGAAATGGCCGCGTTAAAGACAGAACTTGAACGGGTAAAAAATCAGCTGGCTATTGCTGATGAAAAAAGCATAGAAACAAGGTCGGCTGTGGCTTCCCTTGCGGGCGTAAAAGAAAGCATTGCCCTGCTTGATGAAAGGTTTATTAAGTATAAAGAAAAAGCCGATGTATACATGAAAGAGTTTTCCGACGTCAAACAGCAGATGGACGCAAGGACCGGAAAAATGCAGAGCTGGGATGACATTATGGGGGTTTTAAGAAAAGAGATTGAAAATAATGAAAGGGAAATTGCAAGGCTGAAAAAAGAGATAAACGGGTTAAAGTCCGCCTATGGTACCGATGACAATGTTCTTAACATGATAGCCAGCTGGCCGTATATAGGGCTGACAGCGCTTGTGGTTTCAATTATTACTTTTGGAGTGGTACTTACCAAATAAAATTATGGGCCCAAAAGCCCAAACGAGAGGATAACATATGTCTTACAGCATGACAGGATGGGGAACATTCCGCGCGCAGGGATATTCCATAAATTTAAGAGGGCTTAATTCAAAGTATAAAGAAGTGGTGCTGCATCTGCCTTCCGAGTTTTTCGCGGCAGAGCCGTATATATATAAATTTCTGAATGAAAAGATAAACAGGGGAAGAATAGACCTTTATG
This sequence comes from Candidatus Goldiibacteriota bacterium, assembly GCA_016937715.1. Lineage (NCBI taxonomy): Bacteria > Candidatus Goldiibacteriota > Candidatus Goldiibacteriota bacterium. Next base: position 9,625 of record JAFGWA010000083.1, on the reverse strand, counting down.
TGAACATAGAAAAAAACAATGCTGCAAAAAAAGTGGAAACAGACGAAAAACTTTTTAAATCCGCTTACGCTGCTTTAAAGAAACTTTATAAGACGGCGGGCATTAAACAGGAAGTCCCCGCGTCACTTATCATTGAAAGGGTTGAAGGGATTGTAAAGACAGAAACCGTTGGCGGCGCTTCATATACATGGGAGAAAGTAAAACCCGCAATTGAAGACGCTTTTGAAGATTTTATGAAGATGAAAAAGAAAGAAGGAACCCGGCTTCTTGCTGATATAGGCAAAAGGGCGTCTTTTATAGATGCCGAAGCTAAAAAGATAAAAACACACTTTGAAACTTTCAAGGAAGAATACATACAGAAAACCCGCGAGCGCCTTTCCAAGATACTTGAAGGCAAAGAGGCAAAAAGTTTTTTAAGCCTGGATGTGGTGGAAGCGCTGGATAAGCACAATATAACCGAAGAACTTGTAAGGATAAGTTCGCATATAAAGCAGCTGGAAGTGTTCATAAGTTCCGGTGAAGTGGCGGGAAGAAAGATAGACTTTCTGGCGCAGGAACTTTACAGGGAAGTAAACACCATAGCTTCAAAAGTGTCAAACCCGGCGGTTTCTCACAGCGTTATATCCATAAAGGAAACCACGGAAAAGATAAGAGAACAGGCGCAGAATCTGGAATAGCAGCCTGCAACTTTAAGAAGGTGCGGCAATAATGGAGCTCTTGAATTTAGGTTTTGATAACGCGGTGGTGGCATCAAGGGTAATTTCTATAATTGCCGTCAATTCCACCCCGGTCAGGCGCATGATAGAAACGGCGGGAAACGCGGGCAGGTTAATTGACGCTACGCACGGCAAAAAAGTAAAGTCCGTAGTTATTACCGACAGCGGGCATTACATAATCTGCGCCATACAGCCGGAAACTCTTGGCGGAAGGCTTGAAAATGTAAAACAGGAAAAGAAGCAGTTAAAGGAAGCGGCAAAAGAAAAACCAAAAGAAAAGGAACCGGATAAAAAATGACAAAAGGCCTCATATTTGTAATATCGGCGCCGTCGGGCGCCGGCAAGACTACGGTTACAAGCGGGTTTTTAAAGAATCGCGGTGATTTTACGGTTTCTGTTTCCGCCACGACAAGGCAGCCGCGGGCGGGCGAAAAAAACGGCGAGCATTATTATTTTTACACGCGGGATGAATTTAAAAAACTTATAAGAAAAGGCGAGTTTCTTGAATATGCCAGGGTGCTTGATAATTTTTACGGCACTCCCAAGAAACCCTTAATAAAAAGCACGCAAGAGGGTAAAAATGTAATAATGGACGTGGACATACAGGGCGCGAAAAACCTTAAGAAAAAACTTAAGGATAAATGCGTGACCATTTTTATCATTCCGCCTTCTCTGACGGAACTTGAAAACAGGCTGAAGAACAGAAAAACAGAGTCTGAAGAGGATTTGAAAAAAAGGATAGAGCTTGGAAAAAAAGAAATGCTTGAAAGAAAAAAGTACGATTACATAATAATAAATGACAGCGTGGACAACGCGGTTAAATACCTTGACTACATAGTCAACCTTGAAATACAGGAAAAAGGAGGCAGTAAATGAAGAAGATAGATTTTTCAAGCGAGGATCTAACGGAAAAGATGCCGAACAAGTACGCGGCGGTTATTGTGATTTCAAACAGGGCAAAAGAAATAAGGGAGAATCCCGGTGAGATTGATGAAAAAGACAGAAAAGTAAAACCCCCGGTTACCGCGATAAAAGAATTCAGGGAAGGCAAGCTTAAATTTGCCGATTTTGACCTTGATATAATCAACGTGGAAAAAGATAAATAAAAAATGGATACGATACTTCTTGGCGTGACAGGAAGCATTGCCGCTTACAGGGCGGCAGACATGGTCAGAAGGTTTCAGGATTCCGGATTTAACGTAAACTGCGTGCTGACGCAGGGGGCAAAGGAATTTATCACCCCGCTTACGCTGCGCACTCTGTCCGGAAATCCCGTGTACGATGACCTGTTTTTTGAGTCTAAAAATCATTCATCGCCTGTCACGCACATCGGGCTTGCGCAGAACTGCGCGGCGGTGGTAATCGCGCCGGCAAGCGCCGATGTAATAGGCAAAATAGCGTCCGGGATTGCCGATGACCTTTTAACAACGGTGGTAATGGCGGCGTCCGGTAAAAGGGTATTTATCGCTCCTGCGATGAATACTGCCATGTGGAACAATAAAATTGTAAAAGAAAACGTACAGAAGCTTGAAAAACTTGGTTATATTTTCATAGGGCCAAAAAAAGGAAAACTTGCCTGCGGCGACAAAGGCGACGGCCATATTGAAGATACGGGTAAAATTGTGTCTTCTGTCACGGAAGTGTTAAAAAAAAAATCCTTAACCGGTAAAACAGTACTTATTACGTCCGGCCCCACAAGGGAATTCATTGATGACGTCCGTTTTATATCCAACCCTTCATCCGGCAAGACCGGATATTACCTTGCGCAGGAAGCAAAAACGCGCGGCGCTAAAGTTATCTTTATTACCGGTAAAACATCATATATGCCGGGAGCGGATGTAATTATTGAAACTGTATCCGCGTCTGATATGTTAAAAGCGGTTAAAGACAATATAAAAAAAGCGGACATAGTTATAGGTGCGGCTGCCGTGGGTGATTATACTGTCCCAAGGCACAAAGGCAAGATGAAAAGGGGGGAAGGCCTTGAAATAAAACTTACACCCACCGAAGACATAATAGCCTGGGCCGCGGCCAATAAAGGCAAAAAATTTATAGCGGGATTTTCCGCGGAAAGCGAAGGCGGGGAAAAAAGGGCCGTGGAAAAGATGAAAAGGAAAAAATTAAACATGATAGTCTTTAATGACATATCAAAAGAAGGCCGCGGGTTTGAATCTGATGACAACGCCATAACAATATTTACCGGCAAAGGGAAAAAAGTTTTTACAGGCGGCGGTACAAAGCAGGAACTTGCCTCTGTGATAATAGACAATATAATAAAAGCGGGTGGATAATTGAGAAAAACCGCCGCGTTATTGATACTATTTATATCGTTTGCCTTTCCTGTAAAGGCATCAGAGAGCATAATTATAGGTTTTAAAAAAACATTTGACCCGTCTGTAATGGAAAATTACGCCAAAGAACGCGGCTGGAAAAAAGCTTCGCGCGAAAGCCTTATTGTTTCCGTTATTGAAGAGGGCGGCTGCAGGGACATAAGGCCTCACTTTGCCGCTTTAGATATCCGCTGTGTTGAAGTGCCGGACGGCATCAATATCACTGAAAAAATTTCCTATTTCTCCTCGCTTCCTTTTGTTGAATACGCGGAGCCGAATTATAGAAGAAAAGCAGGGTATACTCTTGTTCCTGGCGGGCCTGATGATACGTATTATCAAAATCGCAGCCAGTGGGGTTACAATAAAATTCAGGAAGATAAAGTTTTCGCGGAATCGCTTATTCCTCCGGATTTAAACCGACTTATAGTTGTTGCGGTTATAGATACGGGATTAAGAAGGGAACATTCTGATATCAGCGGCACTACAGTTAACGGAATAAACGCTATTGATGGAAGTACTAATGTGGATGATGACGCAATTGAAGGGCATGGAACACTTGTATCAGGTGTTGTTATTGCAAATGTCAACAGCGCATCGGGGATAGCAGGAGCCGCTTACAGCAATGGCACCTCGCTGATAAAAGTAATGCCTGTAAAGGCGCTTGATGAAGAAGGGTTTGGACATGATGCTGATATTTATTACGCCTGCGTGTGGGCGGCCGATCATGGGGCTAATGTAATAAATATGAGTTTTGGCGGCAGCTACGGAGGAATTACCCTGCAGAACGCGGTGGCATATGCCGCCCAAAAAGGGTGCGTGCTTGTGGCGTCTTCGGGAAATTCCGGGATAAATGAAAAAGTTTATCCTGCCGCTTATTCACAGGTAATAAGCGTCGGGGCGTCTGATGAAAATGACAACCGTGCGGCTTTTTCCACTTACGGTAAAGTTGATTTAACAGCACCGGGTGTTGGTATTACAACAACATCAAAAAATTCGGGTTATGAATCCGTGGACGGTACTTCTTTTTCCGCCCCGTTTGTATCCGCGCTTGCCGCGCAGGTTATACTTTTAAACTATGGAATTAAAGAAGAACGGGTAAGAAAAATAATGCAGATGTCCGCGGATGATATAGGAGACCCGGGTTATGATATTAAGACAGGCTGGGGCAGGATTAACGCCTACAAGGCTCTTACAGAAAATCCTGACAGGGCTGTTGAAATGCGCACCTATAACTGGCCGAATCCGTTTTCCCCCGACCGTGAAAGAAATACAACAATTACATATGTCTTATCTGCACCGGCTGAAACTGTTATCACAATTTATGACGCGGCAGGCGATATTGTATGGAAAAAGACAGTTGATATTTCTTCCGCGTACACAGGTTACAATTATGTGAAATGGGACGGTAAAACCACAAGCGGACGTAAAGCCGGCAATGGAACTTATTTTTACACAATCAGCAGCGGCGCTTTGAGAGGCAAAAATAAAATAACAGTTTTACACTGACACTACAGGAGCATAAATTTGTTAAGGGACATTTGCAAGACGGTATTATCCGCATCGCTGTTTATTATTTTTGCATCCGCTGTATTACAGGCGGAAGGCGGACAGGCGGGGGCTTATAACAAACTTGGAGCCGGCGTAAGGGCAACAGGCATGGGCGGCGCGTATACTGCTGCGGCTGATGATACGGCTTCCGCGGTATATAATCCGGCGGGGCTGGTGCTTCTGCCCGACCTTCAGCTGTCCGCGGAGACTTATATTATGTCTTTTAACAGGGCGGTCAATTACATTTCAATAGGCAAACCTTTTGATATACATAAAAATATATATTCTGTGGGGTTTTCCTGGTTTAATTACAGCGCGGGCGGCGACATAGAGGCAAGGTCCACCGATTCATACGAACCTGATTTTTTAATTTCCGATTCTGTAAATATATTTATTTTTTCGGCCGCCACCACTCTTGCCGGCAACCTGTTTGTAGGTGGAAATTTCAGATATTATCTGGAAACTATAGGGAAGACAAGGGGTTCCGGGACGGGCTTTGATTTTGGAGCCATACTGAAAATTAATGAATGGTTAAGGGCGGGTATAAATATTTCAAATATCAGTACTTTTATAACATGGAATAATTCCACAATGGTGGAAACCATCCCTTTAACCGCGTCCGCCGGGTTAAATGCATCCGCCGCTGAACCGTTTGGCGTAAAAGGGCTTAAACTTTCCGGTTCCGCGGATTTTCTTTATTCCTCCTATGATTATATAAAAGCGGCCGCGGGCGGAGAGCTTACATGGAATGATTTTGCCGCGGTAAGGCTTGGATTTGACGGGCAAAGTATCACTGCCGGCGCGGGCGTTAAACTTAAACCTTCGGAGATATTTTTTATAAAAATTGATTACGCGTTTAAACCTGATAATATAGTTCCGGGCGCGGCAAACCACAGGCTTGGCATTACCGCGGATTATATCTTTCCGCATTTTGCGGGAGTGGATGATGTTACCAGAACAGAAAAGGCGGGCGCGGATGAGTGGTAAGAAAAAAATAGTTTTTGCTGAATACTTTTCTTTTATTGGCGGCGGACAGATTGTACTGCTTAACCTGCTGAAGGGTTTAAGAAAGACTTATGACGTGGAAGTCCTGCTTATGAAAGAAGGCCCTTTTGAAACCCTTTTGAAAGCCAATAAAATAAAATACACCATTATAAAAGCTCCGGAAAAACCCCGGTACAGATATATCTTTGCTTACTTTAAATTCGCGGCAACGGTTTATGATTATTTTAAAAAAACCGGCGCGGTGCTTTTATATGCCAACGGTTTTTTAAGCCTTAAATTAACGGCTATGCCCGCTTTTTTTGCCGGGTTAAAAATGATATGGCACAAACATATAATAGTTGATAAAAGGCCGCTTTCTTATTTTGGGCTTAACGCGCTTTTTTTGTCGTTATTTGTAAAAAAGATAATATGTGTTTCAGGCGCTGTAATGCGGTCAATGCAAAATGCCGGCGTAAAAAATGAAAAGATGGCTGTAATTCATAACGGAATGAATCCGCTTATGTATTCCAAAACACAAAGGAAGAAAATAAGGGCGAAATACGGCATTACAAATGAGTTTATAGCAGGAACGGTTGGTTTTTTCAGGCGCAATAAGGGGATAGAACTGTTAATAGACGCGGCGGAAATTGCCGTGAAAAAAAATAAAAAGATAAAGTTTTTAATTGCCGGCAAAGGGGTGCAGGGTGACGAGGAATTTGAAAAGTATTTAAGGGAAAAAGCGGGCAGTAAAGCCCTTAAAAATAATTTTATTTTTGCGGGATACGGCGACAGAAAAATTTTTATTCCGGCTTTTGATGTTTTTGTGCTTGCCTCGCCCGCGGAACCGTTTGGAATGGTAACCCTTGAAGCGTCTTCAATGGGGGTGCCGGTGGCGGCGTTTAATACAGGCGGTACGCCTGAAATAATAAAAGACGGGGTTAACGGATACCTTGTAAATGAAGTATCCGCAAAAGCTCTGGCTGCAAAACTGCTTGATGTAATGAAAAATAAAAAACAGCTTACAAAAACCGGCAGGGCGGCGGCCAAAAATGTAAAAGAGAATTTTACAGTAAAAGCACAGGTTGATAAGACGGCATCACTGATACAGGGCGTGATAAATGAATAAAACCGCGGGTAATGTCTCTGTTGTAATAATCGCGCAGAATGAAGGGCGGATTATATCGCGGTGCCTTGAATCCGCTGCCTGGGCAGGGGAAATAATTGTGGTGGATGGCGGCAGCACCGATAATACCGTACAGATATCCCGAAAACGCGGGGCAAAAGTTTATATCAGCAGTTTTAAAGGTTTTGCGGCGCAGAAAAATTACGCCATATCAAAAGCCACAGGCAAATGGGTGCTGTCTCTGGATGCGGATGAGGTTATAGAAGAGAAACTGGCGGAAGAGATAATTGACATTAGCAGTTCAAAAAGCCCGTGTGACGGTTATTATATCCCAAGAAAAAACTTTTATTACACAGGAAAATTTCTGCGTTTTGGAGGGTTGTATCCTGACAGGCAGTTAAGGCTGTTTAAAAAAAATTCAGGCTGTTTTGAAGGGGCGGTTATTCATGAAGGCCTTAAGGTAAACGGCACAACAGGACACCTTAAAAACGCGCTTCTGCATTTTACAAAACCCGGCATAAAGGCGCACATAGATACTGTTAACAGGTACACCGGACTGGAAGCGCGGAAGAACGCCTGTGCGGGCAGAAGGGCTACAGGTTACACAATTTTAATAAAACCCGCGGCATATTTTCTAAAACACTATTTTTTAAAACTTGGTTTTCTTGACGGGGTGGAAGGGTTTATTTATCATATGATTTCCGCGCATTATGTCTTTATAAAAGAAGTAAAGCTTGCTGAATTATCCGGATTTAAAGGTGTTAATTTATCTGCCACAATTCTGGACAAAGGAAAAAACAAACAATAAAAAAGCCCCGGACGGTTTGTCGCCGCCGGGGCCTTTTTTATTATATAAACTGTTATTTAAATAAATCCTTATAGATGTCGCCGGCAACCGGGGCTGCCACGGACATTCCCTTGCCCTCTGAATCGCCGCATATTGCTATGGCATATTCCGGGTTTTCGGAGGGCGCGAAAGAGATAAACCACGCGTTTAACGCGCCGCTTTTTCCGGATGTACCGGTCTTGCCTGCAATTGAAATGCCGTTGACCTTTGCTTTGCGGCCTATACCGTTTTCAACTGAATCAATCATAAGTTTGGTTATTTTATCCGCGGTTTCCGGAGTAACAGGTTTTTTTATAACCCGCGGCGCCGCCTGATAAATGATTTTGCCGTTTATGTTTCGTATTTCTTTAATCATGTAAGGGTCCATCATTATTCCGTCGTTTGCGATTGTGGCTGCAAGAAGCGCGGCATGCAGGGGGGTGATTGTGTAGTTGTGGCCTTCGTAAGAAAGTCCGCAAGCGTGCATCGCAAGGTCAAACTTTGTACGGTCATTCATAGGCGCGGAACTTGTTTTTACGGGGATAGAAATCTTTAAATTGCGTGTGACATCCATAAAGCCAAGGTCAAGCTGCTGGCCAAATCCGAATTTTGTGTTGTATTCCGTAAGGCGCGGAGAACCGATTGCAAAAGCAAGTTCCGCGGCGCCTATGTTGCAGGAAGTGTCAACAGTCTGTTCAAGCGATTTTACTCTTCCGTGTTTGGTCCAGCACCAGAAAATTTTATTGTCGTAATAAGTGTGGCCAGGGCATTTAACGGGAAATATTTTTTCCGGATCAATGGCGTATTCATATGCGCTGGCAATGGTTATCATTTTAGCTATTGAACCGGGTTCGTAAAGTTTATCGGTAGCCCTGTTTAAAAGGGGTTTGTTGCGGTTGCCAACAACGTCCCACCAGTCCTGGTCTATTGTGTTGGGTTTAAAGGTAGGCTGGCTGTATAAGCCAAGAATTTCGCCTGTTTTAGGGTTAAGCACCACGACCGCGCCTTTATACCATCCAAGCGCCCTGCTTATTGTGTTCTGAATCTTGGAATCTATTGTAAGGTAAATTCTGTTTCCCGGAATGTATTCGGCAAGATGTTTTTCAATGCCTTCTTTTGTTTTTCTTCTTTCGCTGTCAAAACCGGTAACATGCGCGGCTCTCTGGTCAAGTATGTATGTTTTTTTGCCCTGTCCGGGAATAAGGTTATACCTTGCCAAAGGTTCTCCGTTTCTGTCGTACATATAATATATCGCGCCTTTGTTTCTGTCGTCTTCCGCAAGCGAAAGGTTCTTTCTGGCTTTTGAAAGTTTTGGATTATACTGAAGCGCTTTATTATAATATTTAATTGCTTCGTCAAGGTTAGTGGCGGCATGCGCGCATGAACCAAGGCCGAAAACAGCATCAGCGTCAAACTGGTTTAAAGCAACAGCGTGTTTGAATTCTGTCTGAGCGTATTTGTAAAGCCCTCCGTCAAGGAACTGATTTCCTATTTCGGAGTGGTTGATAGTTTTATTTGCCTTTAATCCCGCGGCAATGGCTTCCGTGTAAAGTTTTTCCGCTTTCTCAAAATCACCCTGTTTTAAAGCGACCGTGCCAAGCCCGTCTATGGCAAGCGCGCCGTCGCGTTTTATATTTACCGCTTTGTTGAACTTTGAAGTGGCTGCGGCCAGTTTTCCCTTTTTTAACTGCGCGGCGCCGCTTTTTACGTTAAGGGCGTACTGAAGGTTCTTGCCAAAAAAATGAAAAGCGCCGGCAAGGACCGCGAAAGCAAGCACCGCCCAGAAGATAAAACCAAGCCTTTTTCTTTTATAATAAGCACCGCCGGACAGGTGGCTTATTGGTTTTCTGTTTAACATTGATACTCCTCCTTGAAAAACAAAATTTTCATCATAATAACACATGTACGGCTTTTGTGTCAAACCGGGAAAGCACACACCTGCAGAATATCGCCTTTTAGCGCAACAATTATGCTTTTTAGTGCGTCATATAATAATGAAAGATAAGCGCCGCCACTGTAACCGCAAAGTGATAATGTCCTAAATATGCAAAATAGAAATGTCCTATTCCAAGGCGTGGTAGCATAGAAATACGGAGGT
>JAFGWA010000082.1 GCA_016937715.1 Candidatus Goldiibacteriota bacterium | reverse complement strand
CACCTCCGTATTTCTATGCTACCACGCCTTGGAATAGGACATTTCTATTTTGCATATTTAGGACATTATCACTTTGCGGTTACAGGGGAACGGCGGCAGCTTGGCGGCTCGGCGGCTTGGCAGCTTAACTTGGCAAGTTGCAACTAGGTTTAGAAGCGGCAGGCGCGCCTTTTAAGGCGCGGTAGTAGATTTAGATTCGTTTTTTCTTTCGACCCTCTGACCTTCCGTGCATCTGTCCCTCGGCTTTACCGGGCTTGGGTATATTTTTTCAGTACGCGCCGCAAATTGGTAATCTTGTATCCAAATAAACTTGAAATCATCACTCAGGTTAACGTCATTGGCAATCCGGAGCTTACGTCATACGAATATGCCGGCGCGGCATTAAACAGCCTTTGCCGCATACATAGTATGTTAGGGCGGCGCATACTGAAAAAACACACCCAACCCCTGTATTGTTTTTGTTTTTTCAATTTTCGAATTTTCGATATTTGTTTTTACTTCCGACCCTCTGTCCCTCCGCCTTTAAATATCTTGCTTTTTTCCCCTTTTGGCATATAATTTAAATCATCTTTTAATTTAATGGAGGAAAAAACATGCCACCCGGTGCTACAATTTTTGGTATAGAAACCACAGAATTTATATTTTGGGCGCTTTTTGTACTGCTTACAATAGGGGAAATACTTGTTGTCTTTGTTTTTAAACTTTCAAAAGAAAACGTGGTGCGTGACTGGGTGGAACCCGCATTTGAAGCTATTATAATTGCCATTATCATCCGCACGCTTTTTATACAGGCTTTCCGCATCCCGTCGTCTTCCATGGAAGATAATTTATTAATAGGCGACCATATTATTGCCAATAAATTTGTTTACGGCACATACCTGCCGTGGAAAGAAGATACTGTGCTGCGTTTTGCCGACCCAAAAAGGGGCGATGTGCTTATTTTCAGGTATCCCGAAGATCCCCGTTTTATGTTTATTAAAAGGTGCATGGGGCTTCCGGGGGATAAAATAGAGATGAAGGATAAAGTCCTTTACATAAACGGAAAAAAATTGGATGAAGATTTTACTTTTCATAAGGATATGAGAATTTTTCCGGGGTCAATTGCTCCGCGCGATAACTTTGGGCCTATAACAGTTCCGCCGGACAGTTACTTTATGATGGGCGACAACAGGGATAATTCATCTGACAGCAGGTTCTGGGGCTTTTTACCGCGCAAAAATATACGAGGCAAAGCGTGGATAGTATACTGGCCGCCCACAAGGTGGAAAGCGATTAAACACCTTAAACTTGATAAACCGGCAAAAGCGGCTGAATCTGCGGCGCCGGCAGCCGCGGTAAAATAATCAGCCGCGTAAAAGCCTGAAAGCGGGAAACTATGACGGACAAAAATACCGGCCTGTATATTCACATACCTTTCTGTGTTCAAAAATGCGGCTACTGTGATTTTTATTCCTGTGATGATAAGTTATATTATATTGATGACTACATAGAAGTGGCGATAAAAGAGTTAAAATATTATAAAAATAAATATGAAATTGAATTTTCAACCCTTTTTATCGGCGGCGGCACACCCACTGTGCTTACGGAAAAACAGCTGGATTCCCTTTTTACGGGAATATATTCTCTTTATCCCAAAAAGAACTTTAAGGAAATAACCATAGAGGCAAACCCGGAAACCATAACCGACAAAACCGCAAAGGTGCTTGCGGCAAACGTAAACAGGGTAAGCATGGGCGCGCAGAGTTTTGATGATAATATCCTGAAAACTCTTGGCCGCGTGCATAATTCGGCAAAGATAAAAGAAGCTTTTGCCTTACTGCGGGAGAATAATATTAATAATATCAACCTTGACCTTATGTACGGTATTCCGGGGCAGAATGTATCAATGGTAATATCCGATATTGAAGAGGCATCATCAACCGGTGCGGAGCATATTTCTTTTTATATGTTTACCCCGTATCCGGAAACGTCGACAGGAAAATTAATTGAAAGCGGCGGATTAAAAATGCCGTCTGACGATGACATAACAGATATGTTTATAACAGGCGCGGGTTTTCTGGAAGGCAATGATTTTAAGCAGTATGAAATAGCCAATTTCTGTAAAGACGGCAAAGAGTGTATTCACAATCTTAATTACTGGAATTCCGGAAAATATGTCGGTATAGGTACAGCAGCCGCGTCTTATTTTGACGGATTAAGATACGTCAATGTTAAAAATATAGAAGAGTACATAAAGCGGTTAAAAAAGAACGACGACCCCGCGGAGACAAGCGAAAAAACCACACCGGATATGGAATTAAAAGAGTATATAATGCTAAAATTAAGAACTGTGGCAGGGATAAATAAAGCGGATTTTAAGGAAAGATTTGGTTATGATTTTGACGGGCGGTTTGGTAAAATTATTGAAAGGCCTTTTAAAAACGGGCTTTTAATAAACAGCGCGGATATCATAGCGCTTACAAGAAAAGGAATGCTGGTTTCCAATACGGTAATTGCTTTATTTTTTTGATTTAGGTATATGACTTTGAAGTGGTAATAGATTTTGTAGGGACAGCTGCTTGAATGCGGGCGTTGCCATGGCATTCACGCTGTTTGATGTTGAAGTGATATCAGATTTTGTAGGGACAGCTGCTTGAATGCGGGCGTTGCCATGGCATTCACGCTGTCCGCGTAGTTGAATTGAAGAAAAGAACAAGAACCGGACAGCGCGGGAGCGCTGTCCCTACGAGAGCAAATACATAAATAAAAATGTATTTTTGCAGCAGTGATAAAAAAGGGGTTTAACAGTGGATGAAAAAGAAGCGGTGCTTTTAAAATGTAAAAGCGCCAAAAAAGCTTCCAGAGAGCTTGTAAAATTCAGCACAACTGACAAAAATCGCGCGCTGTCAATGATAGCTGACGGGCTGGATAAAAACCGCGCTGTTATTAAAGAAAAGAATAATATTGATTTAGCTAACGGCAGAACAAAAGGGCTGTCAGAAGCGTTTCTTGACAGGCTTGCTTTAAACGATAAAAGAATTGATGAAATGATAAAAGCGTTAAATGACGTAATAAAACTGCCCGACCCTGTGGGTGAAATAACATCAACAGAGATAAGGCCTAACGGCTTAAAGATACAGAAAATAAGAATGCCGCTTGGAGTAATTGGAATTATTTTTGAATCCCGCCCCAATGTCTGCGTGGAAGCGGCGTCTTTAACTTTAAAATCCGGAAACGCGGTAATTTTAAAGGGAGGCTCTGACGCTATTAATTCTAATATCTGCCTTACCGGGATAATAAGAGAAGGAATTAAAAAAGCAGGCCTTCCTGAAGGCGCTGTAGAAGTAATAGAATCCACAGGCAGGGAAGCTGCCATGCACCTTGTAAAGATGAAAGAGTACGTTGATGTAATAATACCCCGCGGCGGATACGGGCTTATAAAATTCATAGAAGAAAATTCCCTTATTCCCGTTATCAGGCACGACGCGGGCATATGTCATACCTATGTGGATGAATCTGCAGATATGGATATGGCGGTAAAGGTTTGTTTCAACGCCAAAGTGCAAAGGCCAAGTACGTGCAACGCTATGGAAACTCTGCTTGTAAATTCAAAGATAGCGGATAAGTTTTTACCTGTAATGGCAGCCGAATACGCAAAGGCAAAAGTAGAGCTTCGCGGCGACGACAGAACAAGGGCAATACTTAAAAATATCAATGAAGCAACAGAGCATGACTGGATAACCGAATATAATGATTTAATACTTGCCATCAAAATAGTGGATACGCTTGATGAAGCAATTGAACATATAAATAAATACAGCTCACACCATTCCGACGCCATAATAACAGAAGATTCCGGTAATTCCGCGCGTTTTTTAAATGAAGTGGATTCCGCAGCGGTATACGTAAACGCTTCCACAAGGTTTACGGACGGCAACGAATTTGGCCTTGGCGCGGAAATGGGAATTTCCAATCAGAAACTGCACGTCAGGGGGCCTTTGGCGCTTCTGGGGCTTACGTCTGAAAAATACATAATTACGGGCAGCGGGCAGATACGTGGATAAAGCAAAAAAAGTGGGCATTTTCGGCGGTACGTTTAACCCCCCTCACGTTGGGCATTATCTGCTGGCCAAGGACGTAAAAAAAGAATTCGGGCTGGACAAAATATTTTTTGTGCCTTCATATCTTCCGCCGCATAAAGACCACGCTGGTATAATTGATTCCGGGCACAGGGAAAAAATGACGCAGCTTTTAATAGCCGGCGACCCTGATTTTATCCTGTCGGAATATGAAATAAAAAAACAGGGAATATCCTATTCAATTAATACGGTAAAATATTTTATGACGGAATTTCCTGGCAAGGAATTTTATTTTATCACAGGGTCAGACGCGTTTTATTTTATTGAAACGTGGAAGGATTATAAAGAACTTCTTAAACTTATAAAGTTCATAATATTTGAACGCACGGATTTTTCCAGAGAAAAAGTCATAAAAAAACACCGCGAAGCCGCGGATATGCTGTGGGCAAACCCGCACTTAATAGACCTGTCAGCGTCAGAATTAAGGACACGCATAAAGTACGGCAATAATATCCGCGAAGAAGTGGGCGCTGCGGTGTGGGAATATATAAATAAAAATCAGCTGTACAAATAGAAACAAGCGGGTTTAATAATAAGCGGAGGCAGGATGAAAAGAATTACATTTATCATATCGTTTACCCTGGCGGCAATTCCGTTTTTCTATGCGGCAGAACAGTCGGAGCCGGTATTGGAGCACATAATATTTAAAGACTACCCTGCCATGGGCGGGGCATTAATTGAAAATCCGTTAAAAACAACTTTAATTCTGGGCGGTGTTGCGGGAGCAACCGCGCTGCTGATAAATAATGACCTGTGGCTAAGCAATGGAATAAGCAGGTATCACGATAAAACAAAAGATACTATATTTGATATTGCCAATTATGCCGGCGATGGAATGGTTGTAATGGCAGGCGCGGCGGTATTTTACGCGCTTGACAGCCCGCGTGAAAAAGAATTCGGCGCCAAACTGCTTGAAGGTCTTGCCTTATCCGGCCTTACGGGATACGTTGTAAAAACAGTTACAGGAAGGCAAAGGCCGTCGCAGACAGATAATCAGTTCAGCTTCTGGCATGTGTCATTTTCAGATATGTCATTCCCGTCCGGGCATACTTCCACCGCTTTTATGTGGGCGACAATGATACCGGAACATTATAACCGCTGGCTGTATCTTATCACTTACCCCGCCGCCATCACAGTGGCTGCGGCGCGCGTCTATAAAGATAAGCACTGGGTGTCAGACGTGTTTGCAGGAGCCGCGCTTGGCATATTTTCCGCGTTTGTGGTGGACGAAGTGCACGACAGGATGAAAGCGGAATTATCCGTTGAAAGCGCTTATGGAATGGATTACATGACTGTAAAGTACCGTTTTTAAAAAACTTAAGGATAAAAAATGAAAAAAACGCTTGTGCTGTTTATAGCATTCATATTATTACTGTCATCTTTTTCTTTCGCGGAAAAGAAAAAAGAAGATGAACTTGTCACATTGACAAATGTTCCTTCAACTCTTGTCTATCCAAGTTTCTGGCACACCCCGTTTGGGGTGCACCGCGGCACGGCTTTCTGGCTTAAAGTTTTTCTGGGGAACAAAACATATTTTTCAGACCCGCAGGATGTGGCGTCCACAAAGATGCTTTCTGATTATGGCGGAATAAATCCCGGCAAAGACGACTGGCAGCTTACGGCTTTTGGGGTAAATTCCGGGCGCGGGGAAATAATTTATAATATTTCAATGAGCGGGCTTGCGGTATATGGAAACGTGGGCACGGGCGACGGGGAATTTAACAGGCCAACGGGTATTTCGTGCAATGAATACGGCGATGTATACGTGGCCGACACCGGAAATAACAGGATAGTAAGGCTTTTTTATAAAGACGGAAAATTAAGGTTTATAAGAAATATAGGAAAAGCGGGATGCGGCGACGGGGAATTCAACAGGCCGCTTTATGTAAAACTTGATTCCGGCGGTAAACTTTATGTATCGGACAACGGCAATAACAGGATACAGGTTTTTTCCAAGTCCGGCGGATATTTATATTCAATTGACCAGACAAAAGGTATTTCCAACCCGCGCGGCATCTGCGTTATTGACGAAGGCCAGCGCTACCTTGGATATAAACAGAACTATATGTATGTGATAGACGGAAATTTTAACAGGCTGCAGAAATTTGATTTAAACGGGAACATTGTCCGCGGCGTAAGGGTGGATGAAAAGCTGGGAAGAAAAGTGGTGTTAACCACCCTTGATTATGATTATTACGGAAACATTTATCTTGTGGATTATTTTAATTCCCAGATACATAAATTTTCACCTGACCTTGCATATATCACCTCTTATGGTTCATACGGCACGGACGATTATAAATTTGAAAAACCCACGGGTATTTCAATTTACAGGCACTACGGGCAGGTGATAGTGTCAGACAGGGAATCAGCGCAGTATTTCTGGATAGGAAGCGATGTGACAAATTTCCGCGTGGGCAGAATACAGGCGGTTCCGCCGGTGAATGCAATGCAGTTTGATTTTTTCCTGACGGAAAAGAGTTTTGTGACAATGGAAATAGAGCTGGATAAGGACAAGAAAGTCACTGTATGCAAAAACATACAGTTAGAGCAGGGTGAAAATTCCATTTCATGGGAAATACCGCTGGAATATGTGCCGTTATTTCTGCCCGGTATGACCTATAACACCAACATAAGGGTAATGGCCACATATTCCTCCTACCCGCACATAGAAAAAGTGGAAAAAGCGTCGTTTATTTTTTAATTCCGTGTTTAAGACCAGATATTTGTGTGATACAAACATAAGTTATAATGGTTATTATCTTTCAAATTTGGATGATACGACTTTTAAAAATACATATTTTGGGAGGATTGCAAATTGAAAAAAATATATATGTTGTTATTTGTGTTTGTGTTAACTTGCAATCTGATTGCAAATAAAACTATTTCAACACAAGATAATCAGGTTATCATTAGGGAGGATTTAAATCAAGATGGTGTAATAGAATCAATAGTTCAACCTGTTTCTGTTCATGATAAAGCTAAAATAAAATATTTAGATAAAAATAATATAGAAAAGATTATTGAAAGGGATATTGCTGAACTAAATGGACAAGAAGCTGACGGCGTTGTTGAATATATAAATGTGATAGGACCAAGTGATAAAAAGAGTGTTATTTATTGTGGTAACTTGTACAGGGTTCACGAAGAACGTGATTATTTGGCCGGTTTTTTTGTGACTATTTACAAGTTTAATGGAACGGATTTTCGTCGTGTATATGAAGCGAATGTAGATTATAGTATTGATGTCAGCAATTTAAAGAGGGTACAGAAGAGTTCGAAAGGCGGTTTAACTGAAAAGGATTCAATTAAATTTGTATTAGTAGATCAAAAAAAGATGTATCTACTTGTTCAAGGCGATGTAAATGCATATGTTTTTGATGAAGGCGGCTTAGTTAAAACTGTTAGACTGCAAAAAAACACTGATGAAATAAATTCGTTTGTTTATATAAAAAAAGATGATGATATTAAACTTGTTATAAAGAAATTTGGGATGAATAAAATTAAGATTTGGTCGTCGAAGGCAAATACAATTGCAGACTATTTTACAATAGAATCAGAAGAACCTATAAGTACTTTTATGGGTTATGATACAAACGATGAAATTATGGTGCGTGTTAAAAAAGGACCTGAATACAGAATGAAAAAAATTAAATATGATAAAATTCAAAAAAAGATTAATAAAATTTCAGAGGAAAAGTATGAAAAACCGTATTAAATAATATTTTTACCTGCTATTGGTATTTTATTAGCGAATTTATTTGCATTCGCGGAAATGTAAAAAGTAAAAATAAGAATAGCAAGAGAAGGGAAAAGATAGAAAAGGTGTCAGAGCCTGATTCAAGACTTGATAAAGCGGAGAAGAATGAAAGGCTCTGATTTATTAATCCAAAAGATGCGGGTCTTTCTTGCATGATTTTCTAATACTGTTAAAGCAACTGCCGCGCCTTAAAAGGCGCGCCTACCAGTACATACCATTTAAAGTTGTCCCCGCTGCTTTCGCTCATAAAAAATTCGCTTCATCGCGTGGATTTCCGCTCACAGGCTCGCTTCAACCGCGGGCTGAAGACCCGCGTCTACCAGGGCTGAAAATCGGCATTTAATCATTATTTATGGGTTATGGCTTATTATCTATGGGTTTTTAGACCTATTTATGGGAAATGGATTATAATCTATGGGCTTATGTATGGGCTTTATCTATTTATTGACTTTCCGTCGCATAATCTGTATAATTGTTCAAAGCATTTTTTGCTTTTAATTGACTTTGTATTTATGTTAATTGGTGTAAATACAGGGAAAAATTATATTCCAGAAAAGTTTGGAGGGATTATTTTACATGGCTGAGATTTCAATAAAGGAAAATGAAAGCTTAGACGACGCAATGAAGCGCTTTAAGAAAAAAGTGCAGGACGCCGGTATTCTTCAGGAAATGAAGAAAAGGGAGTATTACGAACCGCCGTCAGTAAGAAAGAAACAGAAAATGTGGGCTGCCAGCAAAAAACGCAAGAAAAAAAGGCCCATAAAGAAATGAGCTTAAACGAAAAACTGTCAGAAGATTTAAAAGCGTCCATGAAAGCGAAAGACGAAACTAAAACTGCCGTAATAAGGCAGATAAAGACCGCTGTCATGAACGCAGAGATAAAGTTAAAAAAAGAGATGACGGATGACGATATCGTCTCCGTCATCTTTTCTTTATCCAAAGCTCACAACGAATCCATTGAAAGCTTCACAAAAGGCAACAGGCCGGAACTGGCGGAAAAAGAAAAACAGGAACTTGAAATCATAATGGGATACCTTCCCAAACAGCTTACCGATGATGAACTTAGGGAAATTGTCAAAGAAACAATTGCCGCGGTAAACGCGCAGTCAGCCAAGGAAATGGGAAAAGTAATGGGCGCCGTAATGCCAAAGGTAAAAGGCAGGGCGGACGGCACTAAAATAGGCGTTATAGTCAGGGAGTTTCTTAAATAAATTGAAGTTAAGAAAAATTAAAGCCGGTTTTTACCTTCAGAATTCTGTAAGCGCGGCTAAAGCGCTTCTTGGGAAATATCTGGTGCGCAGACAGGGCGCGGTTATTATGGCCGCTAAAATAGTGGAGACCGAAGCGTACAGGGGGAAAAAAGATCCCGGAAGCCACGCGTTTAAAAAAAGAACTCCAAGAAACGAAGTTATGTTTGAAACTTCAGGGCGCGCTTATGTTTACTTCTGTTACGGAAATCACTACCTTTTTAATATAGTCACGGAGCCCGAAGGCACTGCGGGAGCTGTCCTTATCAGGGCGGTAGAACCTGCACGCGGCATAAAAGAAATGAAAAAAAATAGAAATGCCGAAGGAATAAATCTTACCAACGGGCCGGCAAAGTTTACGCAGGCAATGGCAATAGGAAAAGGGCAAAACCGGGCTGATTTGACAAAAAATGAAATATATATATGTGAAGGGCCAAAAGAAAAGTTTGGCATTGCAGCCAAAAGCAGAATAGGGATAAAAACCGGGCTGAATTTAAAGTGGAGATTTTACATAAAGGGAAACAGTTACGTTTCAAAACCATGACGCGGAGGGACTTATGAAACTTACCGAAATATACAAAGCAGCTGTGGAAACAGGAATAAACAACGACCCGCGCGGCGCTGCGGCTGTAAACGCAATTTTAAAAGAAACTTCAAAAAAATATTCCGAATTAAGCCCTGACCGTAAAAAATATTATGACACGCAGAAACTGTATAACCCTTATGCCGATTCCAGGATACTTCACGACGCGGGCAACAATATAAAGACCGTGCTTGTGGGAATTGATATGGAAGTACCTGAACTGCTTTTAATGGACAGGCTGAATGAAAAAGGAATGAAAATAGACGCGGTTATCGCCCACCACCCCGAAGGGTGCGCCATGGTTAACTTTTATGAGGTAATGTCCATGCAGGCGGATATTTTTAACAGTTTTGGCGTGAACATTGCCGCTTCTGAAGCGCTGCTGGATAAAAGAAAAAAAGAAGTGGGCGAACGGGTAAGCGCCGGCAACCATTACAGGGTACAGGACGCGGCAAAGCTGCTGAATATATCCATGATGAATATGCATACTCCGGCTGATAACAGCGTTGTAAAATACCTGCAGAAAAGGTTTGATTCCGAAAAACCAAAAAAAGTATCCGATATTATTGATATGCTGATGGAAGAACCCGAATACAAAGCTTACGCAAAAAGGGGCAACGGGCCGGAAATACTTATAGGCAATAAAGACCGCTCTGTAAAAAAAGTAATGGTGGACATGACAGGCGGCACGGAAGGCCCCAAAGAAATATATGAAAAAGTCGCGTCAGCCGGCGTTGACACAATAGTGGGTATGCATTTTTCGGCTGACCATAAAAAAGAACTTGAAAAGGCAAATTTGAACGTTGTCATAGCCGGGCATATTTCATCTGACGTGGTTGGAATGAACATAGTGCTGGATGCCATAGAAAAGAAGTGCGGAAAGTTAAATGTGGTGGACAGCTCCGGTTTTATAAGGTTTAAACGTAAGTGAAAATAGTAATAGACGCGGACGCGCAGCCATGCAGGAAAGAAATCATAAAACTGGCCAAAGCGCGCGGTATAAAAGCGGTGTCGGTAATGAGTTTCGCTCACCACACACAAAAAGAAGACGGTGAAGAGATAATAAATGTTGAAAGCGAGCCTCAGGCCGCGGACATAAAAATAATGAACATAGCGCAGGCGGGCGACATAGCCATAACACAGGACAGCCCGCTGGCATACGTGCTGCAGGGCAAAGGCGTAATTACGATAAACAGCCGCGGGTTTCTGCTTGACGCGGACACGGCGCGCGGCGCCATGGAAGCCGCGTCAAAGGCAAAAAAGTCACGCAGAAAGAAAACAGGAAAAATAAGAATTAAAGGGCCGCATGCTTTTACGGATGAGGATAAAAACAGGCTTTTAACAGCTGTGGAAAAGGCAATAACGGGTTCACAAATATGATACCGCCCGAAAAGATAGAAGACATAAAAAACGCAAGCGACATAGTTGAAGTGCTTTCTGAATATCTGGAACTTAAGAAGTCCGGAAGCAATTTTAAGGCACGGTGCCCTTTTCACGGCGAAAAGACCGCTTCGTTCATGGTCAGCCCTGACAAGCAGATATATCACTGTTTTGGCTGCGGCGCCGGCGGAAACGTATTTACGTTCATTCAAAAACAGGAGAACCTGAACTTTGTGGAAGCGGTAAGGCTTCTTGCAAGGCGCTCCGGCATACAGATTGAAGAGCAGCAGTATACAGGCGGAAAGTTTGATGAGCGCGAAAAAATAATAGCCATCAACAAAGCCGCATTGGATTATTTCAGGGAAAATCTGGAAAAAAATCCTGCTGCCAAAGAATACATAAAAGCGCGCGGTATATCACAGGAAACTGTTGATGAATTTATGCTTGGCTACGCGCCCTCGGGTTCCGGCCTGTTTGGCCTTTTAAAATCAAAAGGGTATTCGGAAGACCTTATATATAAGGCGTGGATTTGCAAGAAAGGCGATACGGGCGGCGGATATGACGTATTCAGAAACAGGATAATATTTCCTATTCTGAATGTCTACAACGACCCTGTGGCGTTCGGCGCAAGGGTGCTTGACGATTCGCTCCCAAAATATATTAATTCCGCCGAGACACCGGCGTATTCAAAAGGAAAGAACTTATATAACTTAAATAACGCAAGAAAACACGCGGCAGGTTCCGTTAACATTACCGAAGGGTATATGGACGCGATTGCAATGTACACTGCCGGGTTTAAAAATACAGCCGCGTCACTGGGTACGGCTTTAACGCCCGACCAGGCCAGGCTTTTAAAAAGATACACTCAGAAAGCGTACCTTATCTATGACATGGATGAAGCCGGCAAAGCCGGAGCAGTGCGCGGAGGCGATAATCTTTTTGAAGCGGGAATAGACGCTGGTGTTGTAAGTTTTGAAGGGGCAAAGGACCCTGATGAGTTCATCAAAAAGTTCGGCGCTGAAGAATTTAAAAAAAGAATTGATTCAGCGGTTCCGTTTTTTGATTTCAGGGTACAGCGCCTGATAGAAGCGGGAGATATAAAAAATCCTTATTATAAGGAAACGGCCGCAAGGGAGATTGCCTCCCTTATCGCGAAAGCCGACAGCCCCGTTATCAGGCGGGAGTGCGTAAAGCGCGCTTCTTTGCTTTTTGATATTCCGGAAGGTATAATTGAACGGTATGTCTCCGGAAAAGAAAAGCAGGAACCGGAAATAATTAAGGCGCCGGAAGAAAAAAAGCCGGCGGGAATGAAAGAGAAAGGAAGAGAATCAGCGGAGCGGCTGTTGACCGTTTACGCGCTTTGCGCCTTTGAGCGCGACGATCGTGATGTCCTTTTAAGGCATCTGACAAACAAGCGCGAACTGTTAGGTATCGCACACGGTGATTTTTTAAACGCTCTTTATTCCGCGGTATTAAAAAAGACGGAAGAACTTTATGCTTTGGGTGAAAAAAACGCGCTGTCGCGCCTGCAGATTGATTTCGGGCAGGACAATGACGCCATTGCTTTTATCTCTGAAGCGTTAAGCCGCGATACCGCAAAGTCGGCCACAGAAGACATTAAGAACATGATGGACGACTGTTTAGCCAGGATTCTTGGAGATAAGGTAACGGTAAAACTTGGCGAGCTGCAGGCAAAAATAAAGCAGGCCGAGCTGGAAAAAGATTTTGATAAGGTAACGATGTATATAAAGGAAAAGCAGGAAATTCAGAACATACTAAGCCAAAGAGGTGAACATCTTGAGTAAGAATTTAAAAAATATGCCGGCAGTACAGGAACTGATAAAAAAAGGGAAAGAAAAAGGTTTTTTAACCTATGAAGAACTTAATGATTCGCTTCCAAATGATTTTACGTCTGTTGAAGACATTGATAATATGCTTAATATCATGGAAGAGTTTGACATAGAAATAAAGGAAGACGGCAAGCAGCCGGTTAACGCGGAAAAACCGGTGGAAAAAGCGGAAGATGTTGACTACCTTGAAGCTGACACGGACGGTTTTTCGGCTGACCCTGTGCAGATGTACCTTCACGAGATGGGAAAGGTGCCGCTTTTAGAGCGACGCGAGGATGAAGTAAGGATAGCAAAGAAAATTGAAACAGCGGAAATAAATGTAAAAAATATCATATTTGATACAAAAATCGGATATGACGAAATAAAGAAGCTTGATGATGACCTTCATTCAGGCACGATAAAAATAGTTGATATAATCAAGACAAAACTTGAGGGTGAAATTCCCCCTTCGGTGGAAAACAGGCTTATAGACCGTTTCAGCAAATACATCAAAAGCGCGGACAAAAAAGAAAAAGAAGCGGCAAAAGTAAAGGCAGCGCTTCAGAAAAAGGGCATTACCGCCGGAAGAAAAGAAAAACTTGAAAAAGTGCGCGACAGGCATATCCGTAAAAAACTTGATGACCTGCACATGCTTAAACTTAATAACGAACAGATAAACCTTATTGCCAAAAAGATAATGGGTATTGTGGGAAAAATTAACAAAGATGAACGCGACCTGCTTGTATATGAAAAGAAATACGGAAAAACATCGGAAGAATTTGTATCTCTTGCCAGGGGCGGAAAGCAGTTAAATGAATTCCTGAAAAAGAAAAGAATGAACAAAGCAAGGTTTACGGATATTTTAAAAGAAGTAAAGGATATCAGGAACAATATTAAACGGGAAGAAGATTTTGTAGGGATGAAAAAAGAAGATTTAAAGTCCATTGCCTATAAGATAAAAAAGAACATGCTTGAAGCGCGCATAACAAGAAAAGAACTTGTTGTGGCAAATTTAAGGCTTGTTGTATCTATCGCGAAAAAGTACATCAATAAAGGGCTGTCCTTTTTGGACCTTATTCAGGAAGGAAATATAGGCCTTATGCGCGCCGTGGAGAGGTTTGAATACAAGCGCGGATACAAGTTTTCCACTTACGCCACATGGTGGATAAGGCAGGCAATAACAAGGGCTATCGCGGACCAGGCGCGTACAATCCGTATACCCGTTCACATGATAGAGACTATAAATAAACTGAATAAGGTGGCGCGCCAGTTTGTGCAGCAGTATGGGCGCGAACCTAAGCCGGAAGAAATAGCAAAAAAGATGGGCATGTCCGCGGAAAAAGTGCGTTCCGTGCTTAAAATATCACAGCACCCCATTTCGCTTGAAACACCCATAGGCGAGGAAAAAGACTCCCACCTGGGAGATTTTATTGAAGATAAAGACGCAATATCGCCGGCAGCTGCCGCGGTTAACGTGCTGTTAAAAGAACAGATTGAAAAAGTCCTGCATACTTTAAAAGAAAGGGAAGCGGAAGTCCTGCGCCTGCGTTTTGGAATAGGCGACGGAGTGCCGCACACCCTTGAAGAAGTGGGAAAAATATTCAAGGTTACGCGCGAACGCGTAAGGCAGATAGAGGCAAAAGCGTTAAGAAAATTAAGGCACCCTGCAAGGGCAAAAAATTTAAAAGGGTTCATGGATTAAAAAAATAGCGTATTAAGCATATAAGCAGTTAAGCATAAGCGAATTAAGAAGATAAACTATTAATATAAGCAAAAGCGAAATAAGAAGATAAGCATTAGCGATTAATATAAGCAAAAGAAAAACATGAAAAATTAGCAGTGTTCCCGCTATAGCTTAATTGCTTAAATCGCTAAAGTGCTATGTTTTAATGGAGCATAATGGAAAAAAACCGTAAAATCAGGATAGGCGTGATTAAAGCAGACGGAATCGGAGACGCAGTACTTGCGTCTCCGTTTTTTTTCGGTTTAAGGCAGCACTATAAACACGCGCATATTACAGCTTTTTTAAGCCCTGCAGGCAAGGAAGCGCTTGAAGGCCTTGGGCTGTTTGATGAAATTGTGGTAATAAACCCATTATGGCTGTCATATGAAAAAAAATCTGTTTTTGCAAGGTGGGGTTCCGCTTTATTTGTTTTAAAACTTGTAAACAAACACCATTTTGACACGCTTATCTCTCTGCGGTGGCAGGACAGGTTAAGCTCCTTAATACTGTCATTTTCAAATGCCCGCGACAGATACGGTTATGATGTAAACGGTGCGGGTTTTGGCATCAACAGAAAAATGGCATCTCCCAAAAGAAACATTCATGAAACTGAAAAACATATTTTATTTTTGCAGCGTATAACCGGAAAAAAATATCCGGTAAAACTTGGTTTTGCACTGTCAAAACAAAGTGAAGAAAATATCACAAGGCTTTTAAAAAAAGGCGAAGTGGAAAAATTCGCCGTATTGCACCCGGTATCCGGCCATTCTTCAAAGGACTGGGGGATTGATAATTACAGGAAACTTGCGGCTATGCTTGCAAAAAAAATGAACGTGGTTGTAGTCGGCAATAAAATGGACGGAGATATAATGTCAATAAAAGGCAAAAACATAGTAAACCTTTCGGGAATAGTTACAGTGCGCGAGATGGGCTCTCTTATCAAACGCGCCCAGATTGTAATAGGCAATGACTCCGCGGCTGTGCATATTGCATCCGCTTTTAACGTGAAATCTCTTACCGTTTTTTCCGGTGCCGCTGATTATAAAGAGTGGGGCGCTTTGGGTAAAAATTCCTACATAGTTACAAAAGATGTGCCGTGCGCCAAGTGCCAGCAGGCAGAATGCGACAGGGGAAAGATATGCCTTGAAATTCCCCCGGAATTCATCCATTCTATTGCGGACAGGATATTAAAAAACAAACAGAAACACAATATAATACAGTATGTAAAAGAGGACGAACTGTTTTAGGCAGCAGGAAAATGACATGAGAGGTAATCATGAAAAAAATTACAAAAATTCAAAAAAACCTGTATGACGGTAAAGATAAAGAATACAGGCCTATATATGAAGATAAAAAGTTTTTTATTGAATATATGAAATCTCACGTTGCTGACGCGCGTGATAACAGGATGCTGGGCGTAAGTTTTAAAGCCGCGCGTAATATCAAAGAACTTGAAAAACTTAAATTAAAACCAAATATGAAAGTGCTGGACGCGGGGTGCGGCCCCGGTGTTCTTATTAACCAGCTGGAAGCAATGTATAAAATAAAAGGGTATGGCTGTGACCTTTCCAGACTTGCGCTGCAGCGCGCCAAAGAAGCGGGTTCAAAAAAAATAATATATAAAAATTCCGTCCTTGAAAAAATGTCTTTTGAAAAAAACTATTTTGATGCCGTTGTTTCTTTTGACGTACTGGAACACGTGGAAAACAAGGAAAAGGTTTTATCGGAAATGGTCAGGGTGTTAAAACCCGGCGGAAAACTTCTAATCTATGCCATTTCCAAAAGGGACATACTGACATGGCACTGGTTTTTGCGTTTAATTACCTTTGGAAAACTTGGGCAGGATACCGAAGGCGGCCATTTCAGGGAGCAGTTTGCAGACCCTTTCAGAACCGCCCATGCCGTATATAAGCTTGGATGCCCTGATGTTAAAATCGGATTTCTTCACTCTTTTTTTACATTGCTTGCGGATGAGTTATTGTTTAAAATAGTTAGGAATAAAATGAAAGTTAATAAAGTTAAAAAACCGGCTGTGGACACGGCAGGCGGAAAAAAGAAGTCAGTATACCGGTTTTTTCAAATAACACGGCCTGTAATGGAATTTCTGGAGCTGCCGTGGAAACTTTTGGGTTTAAGCAACGGTTTTTTTGTTACAGCGCGTAAAAAGCGGTAATTATTTAAGAAAAATTAAATGATAAGCGGAGGGCTTTTTGGAAGATAAAAAAAAGCAGTGGGAAGAGACGCAGTTAAAATGGGATGATAAGGATTTTCTTAAATATAAAGCCAATGCCCTTATGAAAAAAAGATGGTTAAGGCTTAATAAAAAAATATGCCGTATTATCGCGGATGAAGTGGTGGAGCAGAACGGCTATATCACCATGCTTGACATAGGCGCCGGACACGGGGAATTTTTCGGAGAAGTGAAGGATATTGTAAAAAGGTATGTGGGTATAGAACCGTCAGAAGCCATGCTTGAATTTGACATAAACGAAGAAGAGTACCAGTTAAAAAGGGGCACAGGGGAAGATATCGCATATAAAGATGAATTTGATGCCGTACTGATAAAAGAGGTGCTTGACCACTGTTACGACCCGCAAAAAGTAATAAAAAACGCTTATGCCGCGCTGAACACAGGCGGCTCCCTTATAGTAACTTTAACCAATAAAGATTCTTATTATAAGGCTTTGTTTAAGAAAAAAGCGAAGCAGCTGGAAGAAGAGCATAAAGACCACCTGTTTAATTTTAAACCGGATGAAATTGCCGGGTTTTTTAAAAATGCCGGTTTTCAGAGTATTAAAATAATAAGTACAAATTATTTAAGGATGCCGTATGGCCTTGAAGACGCGCTTGGCAAAATGCCGCAGAGTTTTGTGTTTGGGCTGCTTGACCTGACAGATGCCATAGGCTCGCTTTTATTAAATAAAAAAGGCGGAAGTTTTATAGTGACGGGAAAGAAATGAAAAAAAACAAGGGTAATGTTTAATGCGCATAGGAATAGACGCCAGAATAATGTACAGGCGCGGGGTGGGCCGCTATATCGCAAACCTTTTCAGTAATCTGCTTGCCCAGGACAGGGAAAATCATTATTTTATATACCTTGACCGCAATACCGTGCTTGCCGACCTGATCACCGCAAAAAACTGCGTTTTTCGCAGGTTAAATACATCCAATGCTTTCATGTATGAACAGTTTCACCTGCCGCTTGCCGCGGCAAAAGATAAAATTGACGTCCTGCACGGCACGGACAACACCATACCCTATATGATGCCGCTGTTTCGGGGTAAAAAAGTTGTGACCATTCACGACACAATGTTCATAAGGCCCATTACAAAAGCCATCTTAAAACCCACGTTAAAACAGAGGCTTGTAGACCTTTATAATAAGATTTCAATTCCGATATCCGGCAGGACTGCTGATAAGGTTATAACCGTATCTGAATATTCAAAAAATGATATTATAAAGCACGCGGGCGTTAAGGCGGAAAAAATAAGCGTAATTAAAGAAGGCGTTGATAAAAAATACAAAATGGTGAATGATAAAATCCGAATCGAAAAAGTAAAAGCAAAATATAAAATTACAAAACCGTATATAATGATAAGCGCTGCCGCGGATTTAAGAAAAAACACAGAGCGTGCCCTTCACGCTTTTAACCTGTTTAACAATATATGCGAGTATAAATACCAGCTGGTTATCACTTCCATAGGAAAAAAAGAACTGCAGACCACAAATATAGAAAAAGTAATAAAGGAAAAAAACCTTGATAAGTACACAGTAATTACGGATTATGTCGGCGATGATGATATGGTCATGCTTTATAATAATGCCCTGTTTTTCTTCTTCCCGTCAATGTGGGAAGGGTTCGGCTTGCAGGTGCTTGAAGCTTTCGCGTGCGGACTGCCTGTAATCACATCCGACAACACGTCTTTAAAAGAGGTCGCGGGAGATGCGGCCATGTTTATTGACCCTTTTTCCGCCGAAGATATGGTAAGGGCAATGACAGAGCTGGAAAAAAGCGAGGCAAAAAGAAAAAATTTAGCTGAACTTGGGCTTGAAAGGGTAAAAACTTTTTCCTGGAAAGAAACAGCACAGGAGACTTTAAAAATATACCTATCAGCGGTGAACAATGAAACTGAACATTAACACAAACAGCGGGATGTATCTTATTCTTTTATTTCTGGCAGGTACGGTTTTAAGGGTAATCGGCATTTCAGGTCAAAGTATAGGGCCGGATGAATTTATAACCGCGCGTTTCGCGGCAGATTCAAACCTTATTACACTTTTTTGGAACAGTTTTGCGTCACAGCCTCACCCGCCTTTGTTTTTTATGCTGCAGCATATTATATGCAATATTTTCGGGTATTCGGAAACATCATTAAGGCTGCTGCCGCTTTTATTTTCAATTGCCGCAATGCCCGTTTTTTACCGCCTTGTCCGGGCGTTTTTCAGTGAAAAAATAAGCCTTACAGCTTTCTTTTTATTTGTTTTAAATCCTTACCTTGTTTATTACTCGCAGGAAGCCGCGGTTTTCAGTATGTTTTTATTTGTTTCCCTTATTCTTACATATTATTTTTTGATGTCGGTAAAGTACAACAGCTTTCTGCTGAAACCTTTCGTCTTATGGTCGGTAATAGGCATATATACCCACAGCCTTACCGCCGTGCTTCTTATTGTTTTTAACCTGCTTATTTTCATTAAATACAGGGATGAAATAAGGATAAATTTGTGGATAAAGGCGCAGATAATAATTTTTATTTTTATTCTGCCTGTAATGCCTTTTCTTTTAAAGGGTGTTTCAGGGGTGTTTTTAAGGGCAAATACCCTGATGGCGCCGTTTATAGCGCTTAAAGATTATCTGTTTGGTTTTACAGCTGATTTCAATTTTATTTCCGGCATTGGTTTTGCGGCAGCCCTTTACCTTATTATAATGGCGGTTTTCACGTATAACCATAAGAACATGAAAATTATTTCTGTTATCTCCTGGGTGGTTTTTCTTTATTTTGTCATACCGTGGCTGGCAGCTGTCTTTGGCAGGTTCATATATCCGGAAAGCGGGCTTATTCTTTTATGCGCGCTTGTACTTGTGCTTTTAGCTATTGGCATATCTTATTTATCAAGAGAAGGAATTATACTGGCTTTAACGGTGATGTTCATGTTTTATGGTGTTGCATTTTATAATTACTTTGGGAATGAAAAATACAGAAAAATTGACTACAAAAAACAGTATTCTGAATTTGTTAAAGAGGCGAAAGAAGGGGCGTTTGTGGTGCACAGCAGTATAAATTCCTATTCTGCTTTTGAATTTTACAACAGGGTCAAGCACAGAAGCAATTTTGAAAACAGGTATATAGGCAAAATAAGCGAAACAAAGAAAAAAGGCATCAGGTTTAACATAAGGTCAAAATGGGAAAAATTCAGGGATGAAACGCTTATAAACAGGTTTAAACTTGAAATCCGCGGCAGCGAAGACAAGAACCTTATCACAGAAGATGAACTTGCCGGTAAAATCAGAAATTACAGGGAAGTGTGGTTTATAAACGATGACGGTATAGGAATCAAACAGCCGTGGCTGCCGGCAGGAAGCGTTTGGCATTCTAAAATTCAATTTTCATCACCTTTAAACGTAAAAGAAATCAAATGGGTTAAAAACTGGTTTAACATAAAAGAAGAAAAAAAATATTACGGTACTGTAATATATAAAATGGAGCGCAGATGGCAATAGCGGCAAACCTGATATTTGCCGGGAGTTTTTTATTCTATTTTATGTTTTCCGGGCCATTGTACATAATGCCGGGTATTTATTATGCGGCTCCTGTTGTTGTTTTTACTTATCTAATCCTGTTTTCCGGTGTTTCGGCGTATATAACCGGTAAAACATTTAAAAAATCTTTCCTGTCCTGTTCACCTGTTTTATTTGTTTTTATTCTGCTGTTTTTATCCCCGTTGGCGGTTAAATTTAATTTTCCTGAACCTCATAATTTTATGCAGAGAAAACTGGAACTTGTGCTTGGTATTTCATATGCCCTTTTTATAATAAGCGCTGCGGGGCTGCTGTTTATGGAAATCTTAAAAAATGAAAAAGGGTATAAAAATCCCGCCGTACTCTGCGCGGCTTTTTTTATTGTATTTTCAGGTGTTTCGGTGTGGATGAATCACGCAAATCAGCCCACAGGCGATGAGCCTGTTTACCTTCTTACAGCGCACAGCCTTATTCATGATTTTGACCTTGACCTTAAGAACAATTTTGAAAACAAGGATTATTCCGGCTTTTATAAAGGTGAACTTAAGCCGCAGGAAAGGGATATAAAAGAAAAGATAGTGTCATTTCATCCTGTAATGATCTCGGTTTTAATAACGCCGTTTTATTTAACTGCCGGCAGGATGGGTGTAACTTTGTTTATAAATCTGATGGCCGCGCTTTTTTGCTGTTTACTTTATTTAATACTTGTAAAAGGCGGGCACAATGAGAAAAACTCTTTTATAACAGCTTTTCTCACAGGCATGTCAATGCCCTTTATTCTGTTTACTAATCAGATAGCCACAGAAACGGCAAGCGCGTTTTTTCTTGCGGCAGCGTATTATTTCATAAGGTATCAGAAAAACAGGATATTTATTCCCGCGCTGTCCGCCATATTCTTCATGTGGCTGCATCCAAGAAATATGGTGGTTTGGGGAGTTTTATGCGTTATAGCGCTTATTGAATACAGGGTAGAAATAAAAAAAGCGTTAGTCTTTGCGGCATCACAGGGAGCGGGCCTGATAGTATTCCTGTTTTATAATTATGCTGTTTTTGGACATATTATGCCGCCGGCAATGGAAAAACCAGTTTCTTCGGTATCGGAAGTGTTCAGTTTAAATATTGCAGGTATGGCAGGCATATTGTTTGACCAGGAATTCGGGCTTTTCTTTTTTACGCCTGTATTTTCGCTTATGTTTGCCGGGGCTGTACTGATGTTTAAGAGGGATAAAAAGACTTTTTATTATATTATGGCAATGTTTATACCGCTGTTTATTCTTGTCACAGCCTGGATAGACTGGCGCGGCGGCGGCGGGTCAGGGCCAAGATTTCTTGTGCCTGTAATATTAATGGTATCGCTGCTGACAGCCGAAGTTTTAAACGCGTGCGATAATGCCGAAAAGAAAAAAGTTTTTTACATTCTGGCTGGAATCGGCCTGGTTATTTCCGCCGTAATATTTCTTGTACCGTGGTTCAGGTGGAATAAGGGGCTGGGAGAAAACTGGATTTTCAAATTTTTGCCTTCAGCCGGTAATTTTGAAGTCTCTTCTTTATTTCCGTCCATTTGGGCAAAAAGCGCAGGCTGGCAGATAAAAACAGTTTTATGGGCCGGCGCCGCCGTTCTGCTGAATGTGTTTTTTCTTAAAGATAATAAATTAAAGCGTTAAATTTTTAAGGAGGGTTTATAATAAGCGGGCAAGAGATTTATTTCTGTTTGGTTTTATTTATACAGTATTTAATAATATTTATTAAATAATAAAAACTTTCATTATTCCGGTAGAGTATTATTTATTGTCTTAAGTCCTTTTTTAAACCATACAAAAGAAAAACCCTGCTGTTTGCTTTCAATATAATTTTCTTTCAGATATCTGTCTATTACTCCGTCCAAAACATTGTGGACAATAATATCAGGCTTTTTATCAGCAATAGAGTATTGCTGGTCATACTTCATATGGCCGGGAGCTTTTGTCAGGGCGTCCCACCATGTTTTTATAACAGATACCTTCATTTTTGCGATATTACTGTCATTTTTCCCAAGAAGGTCAATAAAATATTTTTTTTCCGAAAAATATGGAAGAACACCCGCTCCCTGTCCGGCAATTGTAACGTCATCATTAAAATTGTTTTTTAAATACAGCGCTATGTTAAGCGTGTTTGCCGACGCTTTTACTTCGGCTCCGGGCGAAATAAGATTCTTCAGACTTTTTGGGCCGGTCAAGGAATTCATATTTATAAATATGGCAGACAGCAGGATATAAATAACTATTTTGTTTTTAATCTGCAGCAGTTCCATTATTCTGTAAAAAGAACCTGCAAATAAAATAAAAAATAACGGAATTACCGCGGTGACAAAGCGGTTTGTGCCGCCGGCAGCTTCCCATGCGTCACCGCCTATGTAAAAACTGTACAAAATCGGGATACAAATATAGGTAAACATGACTTTTTGTTCTTTGGACTTTATGAATGGAATGATTGCTACAAAAGGGATCCAGTTCATAAAGTACAAATTATTAAAAAATGTTATTATTCCCCTGAAAAGCCTGTGATGAAGTTCATACCCGTACATTTTAAGGTAATAGGTATTAGGCAATAAATCTCCAAAATACAAATACCTGGCCAGCGTCTGCGCTCCCATAAATATAATCAGTATAACAAGGCCTTTTATCCAGTCTTTTTTATATATTAATATTGTTGCGGTAAAAAACAACGCCATATCTATCCTTATTAACGTCATCAAACCGCATATAAAATAAATTTTAACAGGGTTATCCTCTTTAAGCACCAGATAAACAACAAACACTGTCAGGAAAGTCAGTATACTGACTTCTAATCCGCTGTAAAACCAGTAATTCATCCTGTAAAAAAAAGCCGTAAAAAATACCGCAGTCATGCTTTTTGAAATATTCCACACATATTTGAGCGTCAAAAGCATAAATAACAGCGCCGTAAACTGAATAAATAGGGCTGTTTTAGAAAGAGGAATATTCAGAAAATGCGGTATTGACATGTATAATGTCCACAGAGGGTTTGTAATACCTTCAACTTTTGAATCCAGACTCCATTTTAGCCCATGTCCGGTTGCCATATTTTTTGCGTATTGCATGCTGATAACGGCATCATCAGCAAGCAAAAAGTACCGTTGCCCCTGTACTACAACCGATGTATTATAAATAAAAAACAGGGCATATAACAGATATAGCGCTACAAAAATTTTTTTAGCCACGGATTCTCCTAAATATTAGTCGAGAAGTTTTGGATAAACATGTTCTTTTTATTGTATTTAGCCGCATCATTTTTTAATTATCTTTTATAATAGTTTTCCTGTCAACAATAATTACAGAAGAAGTACCCATTTACAAATGCCGTTTCAATTTTTTAAATATTTACTTGACGTATTTGATGAACTGTGCAAATATTAAAAAATCAAAATTTGGCGAGGGAAAATTTGAGAAGCAATTTGCGGGGAATGGGAAATGTATTTTATCGGTTTTTAATTTTTATATTTTTATGTGTGTCAACGCCCTTGGTGTGTTCGGTTTTTTCTTATTCGGTTACCAGCACTGATTGTCAGGGTTTCAGTTATTCATTTACTACAAATGAAGAAGATGCTGTTTATTCGGGAGTGGTATATGTTGAAGGTACACCGGTGCCTGTT
>JAFGWA010000081.1 GCA_016937715.1 Candidatus Goldiibacteriota bacterium | reverse complement strand
GGACGGATGGTCGGATGCACGGAGGGACGGTTTAAAACGTGAGGGACGGATGGTCGGATGCACGGAGGGACGGTTTAAAACGTGAGGGACGGATGGTCGGTTTGTTTTAGTATTGGTAGACGCGGGTCTTTAGCCCGCAAGTTTTATATCTTGATTTAGTTTTGGTAGCCGCGTCCTTTTAGGGCGCGTTGTTTAGATTTTTATTTCTATTACAGGTAGTTATTTTTACCAGCAATAAAAATACCGCGGGCTAAAGACCCGCGTCTACCACTACATAAGAATTAACCAAGCCTCTAAGCATCTAACCATCCAAGCCTCTACTTCAATATTATCAACTTATCCACTTTACTTCTTACTTCAATACCGTTATCTTCCGCGACCAGCACAAAATAATACGTCCCATTGGACATTTTGGAAAGTTTTCTTCCGCTTACAGCCCCCATATTGCCGCCGGGGTGGCAATTTTTAGCTATATCAGATTCCTGCAATAACCTGAAAGCTGAAGAGTACATTCTTATCTTTACCAAATCAGCGCTTTTGGAAAGGTAAAACCTTATACCTGCATCAGAGTAATTATCAGCGTTATATGGATGCGGGAAAATTAAAACATCAGTAATCTTCTGCTTATCCCCTTCCTGTATCACAGGGGTTACAGTATATGTAGGCGTTGGAATTGTTGGAGTTTGTGTGAAAGTATTTGTCGGTGCTGTTGCTGTGCTTGTAAATGTATTTGTCGGAACAGTTGCAGTGTTGGTAAAGGTGTTTGTAGGTACTGTTGCCGTGTTAGTAAACGTATTTGTTGGTACGGTTGCTGTGCTCGTAAACGTATTCGTAGGGACAGTTGCTGTGTTGGTAAACGTATTTGTCGGAACGGTAGCTGTATTTGTAAACGTATTTGTCGGGACTGTTGCCGTATTTGTAAACGTGTATGTTGGTGCGGTTGCTGTGCTTGTAAACGTGTTTGTCGGAACTGTTGCCGTGCTTGTAAACGTATTTGTCGGAACGGTCGCTGTATTTGTAAACGTGTATGTAGGCGCGGTTGCCGTGTTAGTAAACGTGTTTGTGGGTACTGTTGCTGTATTTGTAAATGTGTTTGTAGGTATTGATATGGTGTTTGTAAACGTATTTGTAGGAACTGTAGCCGTGTTCGTGAATGTGTTTGTAGGAACTGTAGCTGTATTTGTAAACGTGTGCGTATTTGATGCTGTATGAGTATATGTCGCCGTATTAGAATAAGTATGTGTCGGCGTTTCTGTTGCGCCGCACGGAGTTCCAAGCGTGACTTCGCCAAAATTAGAAGGGTTCTGCCAGTTGGTGCTTGTCCCGTTCCACATAAGCACGCCTTCCCTGTCTGTACCGTCCTGGTCATAGTTAACACCAACGTCAAAACCCATTACCATTCCCTGCGCAGGTGTAACTCCCAAATCTGACCATGGTACATCTATTTCCACAGAGTATCCGCCGGTAATTAAGGCGTAATCCGCGGAAGCGTTTCCCGGATCCCCGCTTTGTTCCATAATAATACCTTCCCCATAACGCACACTGAACTGATAATCATCGGCGCCGTAAGTTGTGTCCTTATCATTATTAACATCAAGATACAATTCAACAGAGTCGTCGTTATACCATGCCGTGCCGGAATCATTATAAAGAGCGCTGTCAGTTATCTGCACGCCAAGCGTGAAACCATAATCATCATAACGCACTTTATAACGCGCGGAAACCGGCGCGGGTTCAGTCCCAACTACTACCTTTGAAATAGTAATCCATTCCCCTGACTGCCATAAAGTTTCATTCAGGCTTCCGTCAATTACCAAAGAAGGCCCGGAACAAATCGCCACGGGTAATACTGCCGTGGGTGTTACCGTAAAGGTCTGCGACGGCGTGTACGTGTTTGTCTGTGTCGCAGTATATGTGTGCGTGTATGTCGGGCCGTCAATAGTGTTTGTGGCAGTGGGTGTAAATGTCGGAACTGAAGGATTTTTACAAAAACCCGCAAGGCCGTAAACAAGCGCGCCCTGCCAGTTAATTGCTATTTCATTAGAGGCATATGAATCCTGATCATCTGTCCAGTACATTGCGGCGCCAAGGCCTGACGGCATGGCGCTTAATGCAGGGTCGCCGCTGTTAGTGCCGTTAGAACCGCCTACAAGATATCCGGGTACAGGATTTGTTATCCCGTCCGCGCCGGATGTCCTGTCGTGCGGATTCATAGGCGGGTTTGTTCCAAGCCCGGTCACATATGAACGCCGGAAAGGATTTCTGCCAAACAGATAACCCAGCGAATCAAGCGCCGTATTAACGTAGTCCGTATTGGGCGATACCATATTGGCAATCTGCAGCAGCATGGTCTGCCTGGCAACCGCGCCATTGCAGCCCCAGTAAAAGTTTGTACCCAGCGGCCTTGCATACGCGTGGCTGTTTCTTTTGCCAACTATACTGTTGGCATCGGTTATCAAGTCCGCGCGTATATCATTAACAATCGTTGTGTTCTTTCCCGTCCTGGTACACATCAGGTATGTATACATGCCAAGATTTCTTACATTGCTCCAGTCAAAATCTTCATCTGTCTTATCAGAATACGCATTCGCCCTGTTATCAAGGTCTGTCTTGGCGTCTGCATCGCCTGTTGTGGCCCACATTTCAGCGGCAGCCCAAAGCCTGTCATCACCGTCGGTTGTCCCGTATCCTCCGGTTGAAAACGCGGACTGATCCGGATTTTTATTAGCAGTGTTTGCACGAAGAAAATTATAACTCACCCATGCCGCGTCAAGGCACTGCTGCGCGTATGCGGGATCATACGGATAAAAAATCCTTGCAGCCATAGCGCACATCGCCACAAAATCAGCGGTGGCGGCGGAACCCCAGTCAACATAATAACGGGTCGCGTTTTCTGTTTCCGGCATTATAAAACCGCCAAAATCCAGCGTGCTTAATTTATGCGACACTTTACCCGAACCGTCAGGATACTGCATCTTTAACACCCAGTCCATTTCCCATCTTAATTCTTTTAAGAAATCAGGGTAAGCCGAAACATTATAATCAGGGTATCCGGAAACCGTATTTGGCATATAAGTTAAAGGTATATTATTAAGCACACTGCCGTAATGTTCCCACGCCATAAAGAACATCCCCATTGTTATACCGGCGTTCACTATATATTTATTAAAGTCTCCCGCGTCATGCCAGCCGCCTTTTCCATCCCTTATATTGCTTCCAAAACCTATGTAGTTCTGATTCGCGTCATTTAAATGGCACGCGCCGTGCCCAAAGGTCTGCCCGTTTGTAACAGCACTGACAGCCATTCCGCAGCGCCAGTAATACATTGATTTATATGATGTTACATAAGCGTCATTATAAACATTATCCGCAATTGTAAAGTTCACCGACCTTCCAACCCCGGTTATATCAAGATAATAAGTACCGGGAGTTGTAAAAGTGCTGAAATTAAGTTTATAAACTGTTTCGTTGGAATCAGACGCATTAATAGGGCCGGTAATATTTGCAGCGGTTGAAGAAAAAACAACCGCATTAGTTGACGCATTTTTAAGAGTAAAGGCCGTAACCGGCGTGTTAACCGAAGCCCCTTTGTCATTAGAAGGCAAAAACCCGATTGAATTCAAACGCACATTTGAATCCGCAGAGTATATAAGCGAAGGGATAAGTAATAAAAGCCCTGTAAGTAATTTCAGCATAATTTTTTTCATAATATTTCTCCTTGGCAAAGATAGCACCTTAACGGATTAAGCATTTAAGCTATAGCGAAAAAATTGTTATCAATCTGTAGCTAATGCTTAATTGCCTAATGCTTAACTGCTTAATTTGTTCCGCTTCTGCTTAACTGCTTTCTGCTTAAACACTTGTTTAAAACCAACTGCCGCGGGCTAAAGACCCGCGTCTACCAAATATTAGACAATCAAAAAACGAAGAACCGGACAGCGCGGGAGCGCTGTCCCTACAATTTCAAATACATAACAAAAACAGATCTAAACCAAGCATCTAAGCATCCAAGCGTCCAAGCCTCTACTTCAGTATTATCATCTTCTCCGTTCTGCTTCTTACAAATCCTTCTGCGCTATTGCCCTCAAGAACAAAATAATAAGTCCCGTTAGCAAGGTTTCCAAACTCTACTGCCGCTATCGCGCTCTTCTTTCTTCCGGGAACGCATGCCGAAGAAACATCAACTCTCTTTAACAGCCTGTATCCAGAAGAATAAATCTTCAGCTCAACGGAGTTCATGCTTTTGGTAAGGGTAAATTCAAAATAAACCTTTCCTTTGTTGTCAAAAGGAACCGGATAAACATCAACATCTTTAATTTCGGCTTTTTCGCCTTCAGTGGGAACCGGCGTTGGTGTACCTGTATATACAACAGTTACGGTTGACGTAAAGGTATATGTGGGCGTAAAAACCACGGCTGTTTCTGTATAAGAAGCGGTAAATGTATGCGTGGCTGTCAGCGGCACTGACGTAAAAGTATTAGTGGCCGTATTTGTAAACGTCCTTGTAAATGTATGCGTGGATGTCGGCGGTACTGACGTAAAAGTATTTGTGGCCGTATTTGTAAACGTCCTTGTAAATGTATGCGTGGATGTCGGCGGTACTGACGTAAAAGTATTTGTGGCTGTATTTGTTATTGTATGCGTAAACGTATTTGTGCTTCCCGGCGGAGGCGTGTTTGTAATTGTGGGAGTATTTGTATTGGTGGCGGTATTTGAATTTGTAAAAGTATTTGTGGGGGTGTTTGTAAACGTATTTGTCGGCGGTACAGGCGTGTCTGTATTTGTAGCAGTATGCGTATCAGTGGCTGTGTGCGTATTTGTAAACGTATTGGTAAAAGTATTAGTTTTTGTAAACGTGTTTGTTATCGTATGCGTAAATGTGTCAGTGCTGCCCGGTATGGGAGTTTCCGTAATGGTCGGTGTGTTAGAACTTGTATTTGTTGCAGTATTTGTTGCAGTATTTGTAAATGTCTTTGTTGCTGTATTTGTAAAGGTGTTGGTCGGAGGCACAGGCGTAAATGTCTTTGTCGCCGTATTTGTAAACGTGTTTGTGGGAGGTACGGGAGTAAATGTCCTTGTCGCCGTATTTGTAGCCGTATTTGTAAATGTGTTTGTGGGTGGTACCGGCGTAAATGTCCTTGTAGCCGTATTTGTAAACGTGTTTGTGGGTGGTACCGGCGTAAATGTCCTTGTAGCCGTATTTGTAAATGTGTTTGTGGGAGGAATAGGCGTATTTGTCTTTGTAGCAGTAAAGGTATGCGTTCTTGTCGCGGTAAAGGTGTTTGTCCTTGTGACTGTAAACGTGTTTGTCCTTGTCGCAGTAAAAGTATTTGTCCTTGTAAAAGTGTGCGTGAACGTTTTTGTAAACGTATTTGTATGCGTCATTGTGGCGGTAAATGTATTGGTTCTTGTGGGAGTGTTTGTAACGGACGCCGCGTTTACAATCTTAATCGCGTTAATAAGCCCGTTATCAACATCAGCAGGCATTGATATATTAAGCTGCCCGTCATTTACAGTTATGTTAACAGTAACATCATAAGCGTTGTTATATCCCGCTGTCGCGTACAGGTCAAGATTATTTACAACGGTATTATTTTCCGCCACTATATCAAATATCCTGCTTCCGGTTCCGCCTGTCGTGTTTCCCCAGTAAGATTCGCACATTTTAAACGTAACTGTATAAGTACCGTTGGGAATGTCAAATTTGTATTCCACAGGGTCCGCATACCGTTCTGTCTGATACAGCGTGTCATCTGTGGTATTGCCAATTGCCACGCTTCCCCTGTCCACAACGGTTCCGCCTGTATATCCCCAACTGCCCGTGCTGTAAGCTTTATCAGCCTGCCATGTACCTTCGGCATTTGTATACTGCGGCCCGGCACAATTGACTAACAAGGTTGAAAAAGGAGTCGGCGTTGTGGTGGGTGTAAACGTAGGACCGCCCGGTGTTATTGTTTTTGTAAAAGTGGGAGTCTGCGCGCTGCACGCGGTCCAATTATTCGGATTTTCCTGAATTTTGCCTACGATATAATTACCTGCTGTTGTGAATCTTGGCGGA
This sequence comes from Candidatus Goldiibacteriota bacterium, assembly GCA_016937715.1. Taxonomy (NCBI): domain Bacteria; phylum Candidatus Goldiibacteriota; species Candidatus Goldiibacteriota bacterium. The sequence continues at coordinate 25,354 of JAFGWA010000081.1, read as the reverse complement.
ATTGTAAGGCAGGTTCCCGGCTGCAGATAAGCGGAAGATTCATTCTTATCGCACCACGACCAGGCCGCCCAGCTTATTATCTGCCCGCCTGTATTTGCTCCGTTAAATATGTTTAAGAAATTTGTCGCGTTCGCGGTGTCAATCGCCCCGTTGCCGCTGGCATCACTTATGCCCCATTCCGTACAGAATATGGGAAGTTTGTCAGTATAAGGAGTAACCATACCGGTTGAATGCGATGCAGCGTAAAAATGAAACGTGTACATAATGTTGGAATAATTTAATTTATTATTTACAACATCAGTTCCAAGCTGCGACCAGTTGGGGGTGCCGACTATTATTATTGTATCGGGGTCGTTGGCGCGGATTATGGGGATTATTGTGTCCGCGTAATTCTTTACCGTCGACCAGGACACGCCGTTAGGCTCGTTGCATATTTCATAAAGCACGTGCTTCTTGCCTTTGTGTCTGGATGACATTTCCGCCCAGAAAGTTTTGGCATCATTAATACTTATATTTGGGTCCCCCGGGTTTAACATATGCCAGTCAATAATAACATACACGCCGCGCGCTTCGCACCAGTCAACTATTGTATTGACCATATTCGCGTATTTTGTTTTATCCGTAAGATAACCGCCTTCATCAACATACATCGCCGCCCTGAAAACATCTATTCCAATTGTATTTACCATATAGTCCATTGTATTTGTATCAAGGCACTGCCCAACTCCGTACCATTGAAGCCCCATGCTGGATATGCCTTTTAACTGAACAGGATTGCCGCAAGAGTTGGATAGCTGATTTCCGACAAGTTTAAGCTCGCCGTTTTCAGATACAGGCGTGGCGTATAACGCGGGAATAATAATAAGTATTACCATTAAACCGGTCAAATATTTTTTCATTGAAATCTCCTGGTTTTTGCGCGTTATTTTAAGCCATTTCACAATGAAAAATCACGTTTCATCATCTTAACATATTTTTAGACAATTTCAACGTTAAAACGTTCCGGTTAAACGTTATTTATTTTATGATTATTATCTTTCCGGCTTTGCTGTAACAAACGCCGTCAGAGCTGTCGGTTGACAGCCTATAATAGTAAGTGCCGTTAGCAAGGTTCTTAAACTGCGCCGATTCCGCAAATCCTCTGTTTACTCCCGGTACAAAAGTACCCGCAAGCGCAACCGACCTTACCAGTCTGAAAGAAGAAGAATATATCTTTAATGTGATTTCAGAAGAACTTTTTGTAAGGTTAAACCGTAACAAAAGCCCAAACGGATATTTTTCCGGATTAAGCGGTACAGGATAAACCAGAACATCCGTTATCTTCTGCTGCCCTTCTTGCGCAATAATGGATGAAGGTGTTTCTGTGAAAGTAGGCGCCGGGACAGTTGCGGTTAAAGTTGGTGTCTGCGTATTGCTGAAAGTGGCGGTATAGGTGTTGGTTGGAATAATAGCGGTATTTGTAAATGTGTATGTATGCGTTGCGGTGTGAGTGTTTGACGGAATAAGCGTTTCTGTGGGGGTGTTGGTGTTTGTACTTCCCGGAGGGACCGTATCTGTATTTGTAAAAGTGTTTGTCGCCGTATAAGTGTTTGTATAAGTATGTGTTTGTGTGGCTGTATGCGTGTGGGTACTTGACGGAATCAGCGTTTGCGTGGGGGTGTGCGTATCCGTGCTTCCCGGCGGAACCGTATCTGTGATTGTAGCCGTGTGCGTGTAAGTTGAAGTGTACGTGAACGTAAACGTTTCCGTGAAAGTGGACGTAAAGGTCGGCGGCACTTCGGTATAGGTCTGCGTTGCGGTATTTGTAAAAGTGTAAGTATAAGTGTACGTGGCGGTATGCGTATCCGACGGAGTTGAAGTAATTGTGAAAGTATACGTGTTTGTGCTGCCCGGCGGAGGCGTGTTTGTAATTGTTGCGGTATTTGTGTCTGTCGGAGTTTCCGTATTGGTATGCGTTGCCGTATGTGTATGCGTATATGTGAAAGTGGATATATTTGTGTTTGTGTAAGTATGTGTCGCGGTATCAGTTACGGTATGTGTTGCCGTGGGCGGCTCCGGTGTATTTGTGGCGGTATGTGAACTTGTATGCGTGTGAGTGTATGTGTTTGTGGCGGTATATGTTGCAGTATAAGTGTGTGTAAAAGTGGTTGTGGCTGTCGCAGTATCGGTATTTGTGTTTGTATATGTATTTGTCGGAGGCAGAGTGTTTGTGTAAGTGGACGTAGGCGCCGGACCCGCGGGTATTATTGCTATCGCGCGGAAATTTGCCACATCGGCATCGGAAGACGACGTGATATTAATCTGACCGTCCGTGATTAACACATCCTGTATTATTACATCGTAAGCGCGCATAGTGCCGGGCGCTTCAACATACAGATCAAGGTTATCAATAACCGTAACCCCTTCTATCTCTACATCAAAAATCCTCTCCCCTTCCGCGTTGAACCATGTTTCCGCGAATTTAAACGTAATATCATAATATCCGTTTGGAACGGTAAAAGTATATGACGGGTTGCCGTACCTTTCGCTTTGATAAAGCGTGTCGTCCGTTGTGTTGGCAATAGCGTCAGTTACAGATGCGGCAGTCCCGCCGGTAAACCCGTAATCGGCAGACCAGGTATTTCCGGCGCCGTCAAGATAAGACAAACCGCCGCAGTTAACGCGTATCGGCGTGGGCACAGGCGTATTTGTCGGCGTTTGTGTGCTAGTGTAAGTGTTGGTATTTGTAAATGTACATGTAAGCGGATAGCATTCGCTTGTGGATGTACTTGTAAATGTAGCGGTTGCTGTCGCCGTATTCGTAAACGTATTTGTATTTAAAGGCGTATATGTATAAGTCGCGGTCGGCGGATAATACGACTCTATCTGAAGCGCGTTTAAAATACACATTTCGGTTACCTGTGTAAGGTCAATATTCAGCTTGCCGTCCGTGACCTGAACCGGATAACTTTTATCAACCGCGTATGCCTGGCTGTTATTAACGCCATAAACGGAAAAAGACGATTCCACAACCTGCCCTTCAAGCAGTATATTAAAAAGCCTGGCATTGGCGCTGTTAACAAACATTTCATTAAATTTAAGCGTTACAAGATACCACCCATCGGCAAGGTCAAAAGTATAAGAAAGCGAAGCCCCCCATCTTTCCGTAAGATACAGAATATCATCAGTTGTATTGTTAACAATATCTCCCTGTGCCGTGCGGTCGCCGGTATTTGCCGGCGTGTTATAGCCCCAGCTTCCGGCGGTATAAGCCTTATCGGCAAGCCATACATTCCCCCCGGTCGTTACCTGCGCTCCCGCCACATTTACTCTTAATACGTTTATCGGAGTCGGTGTTACAGTCGGCGTGTCAGTATTTGTAAAAGTACATGTCAGCGGATGGCACAAAGACGTAGGCGTATTAGTGGGAGTATTAGTGGGCCCCGGTGTCGGAACAAACGCCGCAAGCACATACGCGTAAGCCGCCATCCAGTTAATCGCCACCTCGTTGGAAGTATAATTGCCCGCGTCATCAACATAACATTTTGCCGGCGCGCCGATAGTATCATAATATTCATTCGGCCCGCCCGCTAAAATCCCCGGCCACGGCGGTGTAATTCCGTCCGCTGCCGAAGGCTGGTGGTGCGGCTGACTTGTGTAAACCTCGCCGACGTAAGTAAGATAAGATTTATTCATGGCGTTTCTTCCAAGGATATAATGAAGCACTTCTTCCGCGGCGTCTTTATAAGTATCATCTCCGAATATTTCTGATGCCGCAACAAGCCGTATTGCCCTATTTAAAGCAACAGAGTTTGAGCCCCAGTAATAATCCCCGGAATTTAAAACAAACTTATAACCATTTGTTGACTGTACTCTTGTCCTGAAAGTATTCACATGATTCTGGAAACCTGCCTTCATGACGTTTACCACTGTAGCATTTACAGACGGTTGTTTTGACTGCATATATGACATATAAGCCACAGGGTGAAGTTCTTTCCAGTCATCTCCGCTATCAGACATAAGTGTTAATGCCCTGTCCAAATAATGGTCAGCCACATAAGTGTTATACGTCGTTTCGCCAGTAGTGTTAAATAATTCCACCGCCGCCCATAATCTTTCATCGCTGTCGTCAGTGTCGCCGTAAATACCGCCCATACTGCCGTCAGTAAAACCGCCGGCCGGGACAATATTGGGGTTTGCCTGTAAAAAGGCCCACGCGTTTTGTGCGGCTGTCAGACATTCCGCGGCATAAGCGGCGTCATACATTTCAAAAACGCGCGCGGCTATTGCCATTATAGCGGCAAAATCAGCTGTTGCCGCGGATGATATTTCAAAAATATACCTTGTATCAGTATCCGCGGTCGGCATTATCCCCTGCGGAAATCCGTTTGAAAGTTTGTGAAATACCCCGCCGTTTGTGTGCTGCATTTTTTTATGCCAGTCAAGGTTGTATTTAATCTCGGTCAAAACGTCAGGCAGCGCGCCGCCGGAATATGGAAGCCCAAGATTAATATGTTCAAGCGCGTCATAATACTTTTCATACATCAAAAGAAGTTCGCCGTTTGTCACGCCGCAGTTAAGCGAGTACTTACCGTAATCGCCCGCGTCATGCCAGCCGCCCGTGGTATTTTTGGTTCCGCTAAGCCCTGTGGAACCGGCGTAAGTGCCGTCATTTAAATGGCACGCGCCGTGGGTAAAAGTGGTTCCCCTGTGAGTTAAGGTTACAGATGCGCCGCAGCGCTGACCGTAAAAACCGCGCATAAGCGTGGTTAATGTGTCGGTATGAATAGTGTCAGATATCCTGAAATTATATGATTCACCAAGCCCGGTTACCGCAACATAATATTCGCCCGGCGTTGTAAGCGCGGAAAAATCACCAATTTTAACCGAATCGCCTGAAGCCGCATCGGCAATGGCTGTTCCAAAAGTTCCGGTAAAAACCGTTGTCCCGCCTGAAACTGTTTTTACGGTAAATGAAGTTGCGGAATTGCCTACAAGGATTACAAATTTATTCCCAAGTGTTCTATAACCTTCCATATCAACGCGGATAGCATCATTTTGAGCGGAAAATATGGAAATGGTAAAGAGTAATACGGCTGTAGTCAGTAAGATTAGTCGTTTCAAATGCCGTTCTCCTTAACAAAGTATAAAATACCAATAATCAGTAAATATTTTGACAAATTTAAGCGTTTAAAGTTTCGGTCAAAGTGCAATTACGAAACGATGTTTATTATACTAAAACAGTGGTTTTTTGGCAATGAAATAAGGATAAAAACAGAGGGACAGAGGGACGGTTTAAAGCGCGAGGGACGGAGGGACAGATGCACGGAGGGACGGAAGAAAAATCGAAGGTCTTAAGCTCTGGTAGACGCGGGTCTTTAGCCCGCGAGTTTTATATTTTGATTTAGTTTTGGTAGCCGCGTCCCTTTAGGGCGCGTTGTTTAGATTTATTTATTGCGGTATTTTTTTTGTTCCGGCTGCTGCGGCAATAATGCTGTTATGGCGGAAACGACAAGGCGCGTGGTTTAAAACCAAGTTCAACTGCCGCACCTTAAAAGGTGCGCCTACCAAATCCAGTTCCAATTCAAAATACAATAACAATTCCAAACCAACCCTCCGCGCATCCGTGCATCCATCCCTCTGTTTCTATTTAATTACCACCACAGCGCCCTGCTTTAGATCTTTCTTATTTAATCCGCCAAACTTCCCGTTGTCAGCTTCAATGACGTAATAATACATTCCGGAGGCAAGTTTCTTTTTTGGCTTCCACAAAACTTCATGCCATCCGATACCTTTGTTATTTTCTTTTATCGCGTCAAACTTTCTGTCTGCAAGGGTGTAAAAATGAATGTTAACTGTTTTTGCCAGCCCTTTTGTTATCTGATATCTTATTTTAATTTCATTTCCTTTTGACGGGTTTGGATAAGGAAAATGTTCACCCACAGTTATATAAACCGAAGGAATTTCGGCAGTGGGCGTGGGGGTCATGGTTATGGTATAAGTCATTGTTATACTGGAAGTCTGCGTTATTGAATATGTAGGCGTAGATGTCACAAACGGTGTGTCAGTTGATGTGGGAGTAATTGAAGCAGTAGGACTTACTGTCCTGGTTGCCGTTCTTGTTGCTGTTGGTGTCCTTGTAGCGGTTACTGTACGCGTGGGGGTAACCGTTACAAAAGGAGTATCTGTTATTGTAGGTGTTGCTGTAGGCGCCGGCCCGTCATTTAAAAAAGCCGCAACGCCGTATATAAGCCCTGCCTGCCAGTTAATGGCAATTTCATTGGATGAAAAAGAACCCACATTGTCCGCCCAATATGCTGCCGCCGGTAATCCCGATGCCATCGCAACAATAATAGGATCATCGGCTACGCTATCAGGATTGTTTGTTCCAGGCGAGCCGCCCACCAGATACCCGGGAATCGGCGCGGCGATACCGTCAGAATTGCACCGCCTGTCATGTGGATAAAGCGCGGGGTTAGTACCTATGCCTGTTACCTGTGAGCGTCCAAAATGATTCCTTCCAAAAAGATGATTTAAGATTTCAAAACCGGCGTTTCTGTATTTATAATCACCTGTCATTTTAAAAGCCGAGTATAAAATCACAGACATTCTGGCTACAACACCATTACTTCCCCACCAATGGCTTGTCATTGACCTGCCGTAACCGTGTGAATTTACCGCCGTAACTATCCCGTTCGCGGTATTTATCGTGTTGGTTCTTATCCTGTCCGTAATGACCGAATTCTTGCCGGGCCTGTCGCAGAAATAATAAGTAAGCATAGCCATATCTGAAAGATTATTCCAGTCATATATAGACTGCATATATCCGCTTGAAGCCCTTGCTTCAAAATAATCGCGGTATACAGTTTTTCCCGTAGACGCAAATAGTTCCGCGGCCGCCCATATCCTGTTGCCGGCGTCATCACCGTTATAAATACCGGTATAAAAACCAAGCGCGTAAGCATCAAACGTGACTATTGAAGGATTATCTATTAAAACCTGAAACGCAAGTTCTGCCGCGTCAATGCATTCCTGCGCGTAAAACGAATCATAAGGCGCAAAGTACCTTGCGGCCATTGCCATCGTGCCGGCAAAATTTGAAGTGGCATACGTACTCCACGGAAGAAAATACATAAGCGAAGTGTCATTCGCGGGAAGCACGCTCATTGAAGTGTGGTTTTTGCTTGTAAGCTTGTCGTGAATTTTACCGCCGCCGTCCGCGTACATCATTTTAAACAGCCAGTCGGTTTCCCATTTTATTTCCTGAAGATATTCCGGCATCCCGGGATTTAAATCAGGAATCCCGTATGTCATTGCGTTAATTGAATCGCCAAAATCTTCCCACGCCATAAACATAGGCCATACTGTTATCCCTACATTTCCCAGGTACCTTCCGTAATCACCCGCGTCATACCAGCCGCCTGTACCGTCTTTGTACGAATTTGAATACGGCTCGTTTGAATAATATAAATTCGCGTTGGCCATATGGCCGGCGTTCCAGGAATACGTTGTGCTGCCGTAAGTGTGTGATACGGCCGTGCCTGACCTCCACATATACATCCCAAGAAATACTTTTTTAAAAACATCCTGAAAAACAGTTTCAGAAATTTCAAAATTCTGCGTCCTGCCCACGCCGTCCACGTTAATATAATATGTGCCGGGCGTGACAACAGGCGTAAAATCAACCACATAAACGTTTCTTACGCTGTCGGGCGTATACAAAGGGCCGGTAGCAGTGCCGGAAAACACTACTGCACTGTCTGATTCCCGCACAACCTGAAACGAGGAACATGCAACATTAACCGATGCTTTTTTTGACATTATAGGTTTGTAGCCGGCTGCGCTGTAAGCAATATCGCTGTCTGCCGCCCTTAAAATGCCGGCGTAAAAAAACAGCAGTAATAAGAGAACGCTTATTTTACGCATTAAGCCTCCGGTGGTCATTTAAGCACTACAATCGCACCCTGAACAACATCGCGTTTTAATCTGTCCCCTGTACGCCCGTTGTCAGCTTCAAGAATATAATAATACATCCCGTTTGAAAGCTGATATTTAGGCCTCCACAACACATCATGAACGCCCGGGGCGCTGTCAGAATCTTTTATCGTATCTATCTTTCTGTCGCCAAGAGTATAAATGTGAATTTTAACATTCTTCGCGAAACCTGTTTTTATTTCATATCTTATATTCACGCTTCTTCCGTTTGAAGGGTTGGGATACGGAAAATGATCCCCTATTGTTATCCTTGTATTGGCGGAAATAGTCGGCGTAACAGTCGGTTCCACATAAACAGTCACAGTGGCAGTAGGTGTATATGTCGCCTGCGGAGTCATTGTGACGGTGGGGGTTGTTGTCATTGTTGCCGCGGGAGTCCTTGTCCTTGTAGCCGTCCTTGTAGGCGTACGTGTCCTTGTAACAGTGGGCGTCCAGACAGAGGCGTCAAAGAATTTTATATTATCAATCTGAACTGTGTATATAGAACCATTAGAGATAAATCTCATCGTCCCAAGTGTGGTCGGATACGGATAGTAAACTTTTGAAAGCGGAATATACGCGGTCTTCCATGTTGTTGTTATAACACCGCCGGGCACATAAGCTGCCACGTTAAAATCATTATCAGATGTCCTGGCACCCCATGTGTTCCAGTCAGGTATAAAAAGCAGCTGGCTTATCGTGCCTGCCGTTGCCCTTACATCAATACTTATATATGTCCTGTTATTTCTTGGCCTTGCAGTTGTCATCCACCGCGCTTCCTGCCATCCGCCTGCCGTGTAAGCAATCTGCATCGCGTTGCCGGGATTTCCCGCCGCAGGTTCAGAAAACATTGCCGCGTTATTTACGCTGCCATCAGCAAGTGTATATCCCGCGATATCGCCGTTATAAATTAAATCAGGAACAGGAGTCGATGTTATTGTTCTTGTGGGGGTCACAGTCCTTGTAACCGTTGGTGTATGCGGGTCGCCGGTGGGAGTCTCTGTTGCCGTCCAGCAGACAAAATCTTTTGCCGGGTTTGTAATATTAGCCGCGACAAAAAGCCCTGCCGTGCTTAAGTTTGCTATTGTCCATCCGGTTGTGCTGCATGAACCTAATGTCAGCTGAGAAGTGGATTTTAAGTGCTGGTCTGTAGCCCAGTCCCTGTCATCGGAATATGACCACGAAGCCCAGCTTAATTTTATCCCCTGCGGATTGTTAACGGTATCAACGCCGGACATAATGTCCATAAATTCCTGCGCGCGCGGGTAATTGTCCCCTCCGTCGCCGGAGGAATTGCTTGCGCCCCATTCGGATACAAATATCGGAATCTGGTTTATATAAGGTATAAGCATGGAAGTGGGATGCGTTCCTGCGTAAAAATGAAACGCGTACATGATATTGGGTTCAAGTATCTGGTCATTTACAACGTCCGCGCCAAGCTGTGAATAGTTGGGCGTACCTACAACAATAACCGCGTCCGGATCAATGGCCCTTATCCTTGGAATAATATCTTCCGCGTACGCTTTAATCTGCGCCCAGGTCACGCCGTTGGGTTCGTTGCAAAGTTCATATATAACAAAGTTTTTATCCTTATGCTCATTAGCCATAGCAGTCCAGAATATCCTTGCGTCTTCAATATAATTATTCGGGTCGTCATTTAATATATGCCAGTCAATTAAAGCGTACATTCCCGCGGCGCCTATCCAGTCCACCATCTGATTAACGCGTGATGTCCAGTAAGCCGGGTCCTGAAGATAGCCGCTTTCTGAAGCTTTTACATACATTGCAATTCTGAACAGATCCGAATTCATTGTATTTGCCGCGTACTGAACCGCAGCCTGAGTATAACAGCCGTCAAACCATCCAATACCATGAGTGGAAACGCCGCGCAGCTGTACCGGCGTGTCGCATTGGTTAACAAGCTGAAGCCCGTTTACTTTAAGCTGCCCGTTTTCAGAAACAGGCGAAGCGTAAATAAACGCAGCCATAAGAATTAACGTTAAAACAATCAGGTGCTTTTTATCCATTTTCAGTCTCCGTGTTTGTGTTTTTGTTTAAGCGCTTTCCCTGATAATCAGTTCAGGTTCAAATACCTTTATTTCTTTTTTGACATTCTTTTCTTCCATAAGTTTCTTTAACATATCAAAAGCAGCGCGCCCCATATCCACAACCGGCTGCTTTAAAGTGGTAAGCGAAGGCGTTACAAGCGAACCCGTATCAAGCCCGTCATAACCTATAATTGCAACGTCATCAGGAATTCTTACCCCTTTTTCTTTAGCCCTCTTTATCATCCCCATCGCGACAAGGTCGCCGGCACTGCAGAAAACAGCATCCAGGCCCGAATTTTCCTTTATTATCATGTCCATCATATCCTGACCTTCCTGAAAATTATAAGTTGAGCTTCGGAGAGTATTTTTTTCGTCATATTTCAACCCGTTATCCGCCATTGCCTGAATAAAACCCTTTTCTCTGTCTGTCACGCACGCAAGATGAGTATACACAGCGCTTATTAAACCTATGTTTTTCTTTCCGGTTTTAATAAAACGCTCCGTTGCTTTATAAGCGCCCTTAAAACTGTCGCCTTTAACCCCGGCAAAACCGTCAAAAGTTTCTTCAACAAAGACTATCGGCAGGCCTGTATCATTATATGCCTGCAGTGTTTCTTTTTCAGTCCTCATATTAATAGCAATCACGCCGTCCGCCCTTCTGCCGTAAACAATTTCCTTTAACAGTTCAGCTTCCTGTTCCGCGCGCGCTGAAAAATGCAGGGTGGTATAATCAGTTTCAACCACTCCGGTATCTATTCCGTTAAAGATATCTATTTTAAACGGGCCATAAAACATTGATGACGCAACGGCTATGACATTTGTTTTGCCTTTAACAAGGCTGCGCCCTATCTGATTGGGATAATAATTCATCTCTTTTACTGCCTTTAAAACTTTCTCTTTGGTTTTATCGCTTATCCTTGGGTCATTACGGATTACCATTGATACCGTGGTAGCGGTAACCCCGACTTTTTTGGCAACATCTTTTATTGTAATGCTCATTATATGGCTCCTTTAATTTTAACGTTAAAACAAATATATAAAAAAAAAGCACTTATGTCAACTTATAAAACTACGGACGAAGCAAAATCGCGTTCCAAATAAGCAGCGCTCCTTCCAGAAATAACCTGAAATTCGGGTAATAAGACGGGACGATATAACCAAAGGCGAAAACAGGGATAAAAAAAAGATAAAAAAAGTAAGCGGCTTTTCCCGGGAAATCCGTATCAGCTTTAAGCCGCGCTATGCAGATAACAGCGCTGTATACAGCCATAAAAATTACCAGAAAAGCTGTTATATTACCGGCGTTTTCCTGCGCCTGTGTAATACCTTTAAAGTAATAGAAAATAAAGTTATTAAAAAGGTTAAGCGCAAGAAAAAACACTGTAAGCCTTGCAAGAATATAACGTTCTTTAGGAGGGGCTGAAAAATATGATGCAATTGTTCCCGGAAAATTTGATGAAACCTCTTTAAAATCAACTTTTTCCCTTTTTGATGTTGAAAAAAATGACTTTTTTACTTTCATATCAAGCGGTTTTTTTTCGCCGGTTGCAAATATGGTATGGCAGCTCCAGCATGTATCGCTTCCATCTTTGTTAACCTGATTACAACGCGGACATTTAAAAGCCATAGCCACCTCTTTTGTCATATTATACAACAATAGCGGCGGCCGCGCAAGATTATGATTTACAGCCGTTATAATAAAAAAGCGCGCCCCTGCCTTTTTCGGGGGGGCGGTGAATTAGGCAGGGACGCGAAAAGAACTTATGCATTTCTGCAGATTGCCCCGTGCATTATTCCGTTTAAAACACGCGGCAACACGCAGAAATCAGACACTGTTTTGTCTCATATAATTCTCTATGTATTGTTTGTCTTCATCTTTTAAGATCAGAAACTGCACTTCAACTTCATAACCTTTATTAAAACTTTCTTTCCTGCAGCCAATTGATTCACAGCATGTCTTTATTTTACGCTTTTCAGGCCCTAAAGTAAGTTCAACTATCATGGCATCTTCGGGTTTTACCCTGTGTTTCATAAGAAGAATTAACCCTTTCTTGCTTATTGAAATTGTCCTTGCTTCCATAAATAATCCCTGAAATTCTTCATCTTCCCTGTCCAGGATTTTATACCTGACCTCTTCGCTTGCATGAACTCTGTGCTTGTTGGCAATCATTTGTTCAAGCTCTGAATCAAAGTCGGGCTGCATAACGTTCACCTCCTGGCAATTTACATAATATATTAAGCAAGTTTCATTCCTTCCAAAAAACTGTCAAAACATAGATATTATGTGATATTTATTTGGAATAAATGTCCCAAAAGGCACTATTTGTGCCTTTTGGGACATTTGAAGGTTGGTTGTGTCAGATTATAGATAGAAAAAAATTGTAAATTTATAAATTAACCGTTAAATAATAAAGCTTTTTAAAGTTTTAAATCAGTTTGCAGTTGTATCCGGGAACCTTTTTGAAAGGTTTTCTGCCATCATAAGATTAACGCCGTCAAAGGTAATCAGGAATATACCCTGTGTTAAAACACCGGCTCCATACCCTTTTACGCTTTCATTTCCCCATACCAGCATTCCGGTTCCCGCCAGAATACAGGCTCCGTCTATTATCATATTAAGCCATATGTTGTCTTTAAATTCCTGCAGTTCTTTTTCCGGGGCAATATTTGCCTTTCTAAAATCAATGCTCTGCTTTGCCCATACGCCAAGCGCCGTATCAACCGCGCCCCAAATAAGGTTTGTAAGGCCATATCCTTTTACAAATTCATTTCCGTTGGAAAACATTACAAGGCCGGTGCCAAGTGAAAGGCCGCCCCATCCCATAAGCACGTTTGTGGCAATGTCCTCGTGCATAAAAATATCGTAAACAGTGGTGGTGGTGACATTTGCGTCCCCGTTTGAATCCGAAACCAATTCATCGCTGAACACAGGCACACACAGAAATACTGACAGCAGTAATACCGAAATAATTTTTTTCATTTAAATATCCCTCCGTTATTTTGAAATAACAAAAAACTTTCCTTTTATTTTCTCCTGAGATAACAAATTAATTATAACATAATAATAAATTCCGGGGGACACTTTTTGCCCGTTTCTGTTTGTCCCGTTCCAAAAAACCGCAACACCCGGCGAATGCAGGCTTATCACGTGTTCTCCGGATAAATTATATATTTCCACCCTTGAATCAGGGGTAAGGTTTATGAATTTCATGTTTCCGCCAACGGCTGTGGCCGGGTTAAATGGATTGGGATAAACCAGCACCTTGCCTTCAGGAAAATAAGAAATCTCCGAAATAACCGGCGGATGCCTGTTGTCTTCCGTATTATGGTGCGGGTCCAGATAATCCGCGCAAACAGTATTCATTATTATTCCGTCAGGTTTAATCGATGATATCCGCGTACTGAACCTTATGGTAATTGAAGCGCCGGGATTTAAAGCCGTACCGCTGATGCTCCAGTAATAATAATTCCCGGAGCTGTACAAAGAATCCGGCGCCGGCCCTGATATTCGCGCCGTGTAATTTATCTCTTCCGGCAGCGTATCCCACAAAGCAGGATTATAAATAATAAAATCCGAATTATTCTCAAGGGTAATTTCGTAAGTGATTTCAGACCCTATTCCGGGATTCTCACCAAAAGCTTTTTTAACAGGCTTAAGCTCAACCGGCGCGGGTGTAATTGTAGGGGAAACTGTAATGGTATTTGTTGCCGAAAATTCAGGCGTTAAAGTAACTGTTGGCGTCATTGTTACAGTCGGGGTGATTGTCGCCGTAAAAGTGGGTGTATTGTAAGCACAGACGTGATAAAGGTAATATACATCCTGCTGCCCCGCTATATCATCATGCCATGAAACCGCCGGAACATCGCCCGGCTTTAAGGCGGAAGAAACCGCGCCCGTTTCGCGCCCGGACGCGGGAGCAATTAATTTAGAACCCGGCAGCCCGTCAGCACCCGTAAATTCAATGCCGTTCCACCTTATATAATAAATACCCCCTTCATCAAACCACGAAATGTGAGGGTGTCCCGAAGAATCAACCGCTATTGAAGCGCCCTGTGAAAAACCCGGAGTGTTTGAAATATTTATAGATTCCTGCCCCGCGCCGTCAAAGTCCACCCACTGCGTGCCGTCCCATTTAAGGTAGCATATTTCCCTGTTGCCGCCTATAAGAGCATCAAATACCACATGAGCCCGCTTGTCCGCGTCAATAACAATTTTTACGCGGCGCGGATTAAGTACATCGGGATTGGTTATTATATCTGTTTCAGCCGTACTTCCATCTGTCTGGATCCAATGATTAATATGCCATCTTTTCACAATTACCGAATTATCACCGGGAGTCTGCATTATCCATGCTATGTAGGGTGTAAGGCCTCCCATTATTTTTAAATCAGGCTCAATACAAGGATAAGTATTAAAACTGACCATGCTTGATTCATAACCTGTGCCGTCATTGTCTGTCCAACTGCTTCCATTCCAGCGCAAAAAGAAGACATCTTTCACCGTGTATGTTTTTCCGGCCGGATAATCCACCCATACGCACAAGGGCTGCTGTAATGGATCTAACGCAAGCGATACATCCTGCGGAAATCCGCCGTTATACGCCGGAACTGTTATTTTTTCAACACCTGACCCGTCCGCGTCCACCCATGAAAAGCCGTTGTATTTTAAAAAATAAATCTGCTGCCAGCCCTCATACAATCCGCCATTCCACGCGATATTCGGCCTGCCTGAACTGTCTAAATATAACGCAGGATCAAAACTTTTATCCTCGTGTACCGAAATCATTGCGCTTTCAGTGCCGCTGCCGTCCGCGTCCGTCCACTGTGTCCCGTTCCAGAAAAGATAATAAATTTCACCGGCATCTTCATAAACAATATGCGGATTACCCGGCTGATCCAGGGCCATTTTTGAATTTGTTCCCGGGCTTACTTTTACGGATTCCTGCGCTGTGCCGTCCGCGTCCGCCCAGCAGCTGTTTGGCGTGGCAGAAGGCTGTGGATTGGGAGTCATTGTATAAGTAAGCGTTTTTGTTATAGTCGGGGTCTTTGTCCGCGTAACGGTTTTGGTAACTGTATGCGTAAGCGTGGCTGTGGCATCTGCCACGGCTGTATAAGTAATGGTAATTGTGGGTGTGATTGTGGGCGTGCCTTCGGGAAGCCAGCGCAGATAATAAATGTCGTGCGGGTCTGTCAGATAACCGGCAGGCCACACCACATGCGGGTAACCGCCGGGGTCAAGTTCAAAAGAAGACCACGAATTGTTAATTTCATTTGAAGATATGTTAACGGATGCCTCGGTACCGTCTTCGCCCGACCACAGCGCGCCCGCGGGATTATATTTAAGACAGTAGCGCTGGGTGGTTTCAAGAGAGCCGTATCCAAACATCACGTGCGGTATCCCCGACGCGTCCACTTTTATCATGGGCACCGAAGAATTATGATAGCCGTAAGTTATGTTTATGTTTCCGGCGCCTGTACCGTCGGCGTCCACCCATGAAGCGCCGTTAAATTTAAGGTAATACACATCCTGGTGTCCGGAAGAAAAGTCCTCCCAGACAACGTGCGGCACATCCCAATTATCTATATCTATATACGGCCACGCGGAATAATCCGCGCTGTTTGAAATATTTATTGATTCCTGCCCCGCGCCGTCCGCGTCTGTCCATGATGCGCCGTTCCATTTTAAATAATATATTTCCCTGTTTTCATCCTCTCCGTCGCACCAGGTTATATGCGGCCTGCCGGCTGAATCCGTATCAAGATGAGGATACAAAGAGTAATACGGCGATGAATAAATGGTCCTTGATTCAGTCCCTGTTCCGTCCGCGTCCGCCCACTGGGTCCCATTCCATGCCGCATACTGAATATCCGCAAACGCGCCGCCCATATACTCGTTTTCAGCGCCTTCGTTCCACACTATGTGCGGTTTATCAGAAGAATCTAAAACCATAAATGGATGCGCCGAATTAACAGTTAAAGAAGCGGACACGCTGTCAAATCCCGGGACACCATCCGCTTTTACCCAGTTTAAACCGTTCCATTTACAGTAAAATATTTCTCCGCCGACACCGGAAGTTTCCTGCCACGCTATGTGCGGCCTGCCGGCTGAATCAACGGCTACATTGGGAAATATTGAATCTCCCGAAGAGTATGTAAGACGCGCGGATTCAAGGCCCGCGCCGTCGGCATCAACCCAGCCCGTCCCGTTCCATTTAATATAATAAATGTCATAGTTAGTTCCCGTATGTTCAAACCACACAACATGCGGATTGCCGCTTCCGTCAATGGCTATGTCCGGGTCTCCCGCCTGATTATCGGTGGGAAAAATATTTATACTTTCCTGCCCTGTTCCGTCAACATCCAACCACGCGCAATACAACGAAAACGGGAATACTATAAAGAAAAGAAAAAACAACGCCATTACAACCCTGTGAAATAATAAACTTTTTCTGTAAATCTTTTTACTCATATATTATATTTCCCCTTTAATATTGAGACAATTATAATACATTAAAGTTCTTAATACAATAAGGGGTGATATGTTATAATATTTATAAAGGAGGTGAAATATGAAAAAATTTCAATATCTGCTTCTTGTCTCCTGTTTGTTTTTATCAGTTTCCTGCGCCACCGTTCAGAAAGAAAGAAAAGCGGGGCTTCCCCCTCCTGACGAAGCTAAAGAATCAACTTATTTCATAATAAATTCAGTGGCCACTTTTGTCGGCACGGTTATAGGCGGAACGCTTGGTTTTCTTGCCGTGTCCGGCGATGAAGACGGCGGAAAAACAGCAATCACATCAGTTGCAGCCGCGGCAGCCGGCGGTTTTATAGGATGGTATTTCGGAGGTCAAATCACAGATTACATGCGCGCCAACGAAAAACCGGATGACAACAAAATAAAAGAATATTACGAAGAGTACCAGATAATAAGGTAATAAACCGGAAATGCCCGATGGACAGATGGTCGGATGCACAGAGGGACAGAAGTAAAGACAAACATTATAAAAAACAAGCAGTTAAGCATTAGGCAGATAAGCAAAAGCGCGGAACGAAAGTCAAAACATATATTAAACCAAACATCAGACATTATCCGGTTTTTTCAGTGTGTGCCGCTCGTAAACCTGTATTCTTAGATGGATGGAGAGATTTATCAGCCTTACTTTTTAGCACTCGTTGTTTATATTTCGCTTTTGCTTAACTGCCTATAGCTTGACTCTTTATTTCCTTATTATCACAACAGTATTTATCTTTGAAACAGCTTTCTTGCCGCCGTCTTCCGCGCTTATAACACAGTAATACGTCCCGTTAGCTAAAGATTCAAAGTTTTTGGAGCTGATTTCAGCTTTTTTATTCCCCGCACCCGGTGTAATATTTAATTTTGCCTCTTTAATTAACCTGAAACTTCCGGTGTAAAGGCTGAATTTAACAAATTGAGCGCTTTTCGTAATATCAAACAAAACCGACATACCATCGCCCGTATACGGGTTTGGATATACCGTTACATTTTCTATTTTTAATTCATCCAGCCCGTTAACCAAAACAGGGGTATGTGTGAATGTGGCGGCTATGGCCGGGGTTTCAGTCGCTGTATGAATCGCGGTATTGGTAACTGTTGCCGTGTTTGTACGCGTGGCTGTTTTTGTAAATGTAATACCGGCGGTATTTGACGGCGAGACGGTTGTTGTTTTGGTTACGGTTATAACCGGTGTATTTGTAAGCGTTACAGTAGCGGTATGATCCGCCGTGTCCACAGCAGTGGCTGTAAACGAAATCTGATGTGTGGCTGTTATGGTAAAAGTTATCGCCGGCGGCGGCGTTAAAGAAGGCGTAAGCGTGGCAGTATTTGTTGCCGTATCAACGGGAGTATTTACAGCGGTGTTAACCGCCGTTTCGGTTTCTGTAGCTGACGCCGTATATGTATATGTGGGTGTCTGAACCGCCTGCCCTGTAATCCTTACATTATCTATTATAACGCTGTAATCATTATCGGCGTTGCCCACAAAAATAAGCCTTTGTATCACGGTTCCGCCCTGAAGAAGTGTATCAACCGGTATTGATACGTGATTCCATGTCTGATTAATAACACCGCCCGATACGTAATCCGTAACATCAACAGACCAGTCAGTCAGGTTCCAGTCAAGGCCGAACCTTAGCCCGTTAGGGATGCCCGCTTCTGAAATTATGTCAAATTCCAGCAGCGTATAAGCACCGGTATTAACCGGTGTGTTTAACGCCCAGTCATGCTGCTGCCACCAGCTTTGAATTGAAGCAAATGATACAACCATTCCGTTTCCCGGGTTTCCCGCCGCACCCTGTGATATTCCGCCGCCGTCAGCGGAATTATTAGCCGTGCCGTCCGTAATTGTCATGCCCGCGGTATCGCCGTCATAAATATCAATACCCGCGCCCGGCGTGGGAGTAACGGTTGCCGTATATGTACTTGTGCTTGTATGCGTATATGTATATGTACCGGTAAACGTTAAAGCGGGGCCGCCCGGAGTTATTGAAGGTGTGGGTGTGTTTGTCGGCCCGATAGCGCCGTAAAAAACAAAGTGATACGCGCTGTAAGCAGGTACTGAATAAGAAAAAGCGTTGCCTGTTACCACAGGAGCGGCCTTTAGCGTGATTGTGCTGTCGCTTCCGCCAAAGCCATACGCTTCACCGCTTTGATATGCCGCACTTCCGTCTATAACAAAATCCGCGTTCTGAGCGGCTGATGATTTGTTAAGTACAATGACGTGAAGCGCGGTTTCATCTGTGCCTGATATTGAAGCGTAAGCGGACATTATAGCGTTATCGCCGCTTTCACAGGAAACTTTTGTATCGCCATATGTTGAATTCGCCCCGTCATAATTACGAAACAATTTATAAGCCGCGGAATGAAACAAACCGTAATCCGTATTCCACATTGTGGCTATATATACGCCGTACTTTCCGAATATGCCAAGTGTATCAGCCATCGCTATACCGCCGGAAAAATTACTGCCGCCGCCAAAACCAAATTCGGTCACGGCAATTTTGGTTCCCGGAAAGTCCGCGTCTATTGCCGCCTGAACTTTTGGTATTATTGGAAGCGCAGTACCGCACCACTGGCCGGCGGAACTGTTTTCTATATATGAAGGATCCCAAAGAGAACGCGGCGCCTGAAGCCTTGCCTGTATTGCTTCGGCGGAATTGCACGCAGGGTCAGTAATCCTGCACTGTCCGCTGTTATAATCAAAAGGCGGATAAAGCCCTTCACGCGCTTCTGAATAGTAATGAAGATCCAAAACGTCCAGAAGCCTTCTTCCGTCAGCATCAGACTGCGCTTTCATCTGCTGAAGGTAATAAGGCACATACCAGGTATTCGTCCCCCTGACCGTGTTCCAGTCATCGCCCTGGCTCATCATTGACCAAATTCCAAAAAACACCGGCCCCATTATCTGCGCCTGCGGGTCAACGTCTTTTACCGCTTTTGCAAGTTCCGCACCCCTTGTCACCCATTCAGAAGCGCCCACAGGCGACGGGTGAATTCTTACGTGCGTGGAATTCCATAAATCGCCTTCGTTATCAAGTTCATAAAATCTGACACCGCCCGCGGCGGACAATCCGTATCTGTTAACAATATGCGCTACCTCTTCATCAGCGTAAACATAACCATCCAATGTGTCAGGCGGCAGCGAAAACGCGGAGCCTTTTTTCGAAATCAATGTTTTCCACCTTGCGGAAGGCGCGGCTTCTGACTCTAAAACATTTCCGTCTTTATCAGCCGCCACATACCCCGCCATTGGAAGCGTTATTAAAGGTTCATAACCCATTAAGGCGCAATAATCTAAAAAATTATTAAGCACGGCGCCGGGTACATTCGCGCAGTCATATGTGTTTACAGGATTTTCCAGCGCGCCGCACATAAAATTATCGCTTGAATGATACCAGTCAGAACCGGCATTACTGGCATTATTTTCCCAGTTATACCCTGTCACCCTGTTGCCGCCAAAACGCATGCAGGTCAGGTTTTCATTGCCTTCCATCTGCTGGTTGGTGCCGTAAATCAGGGGGCTTATGGCTGCCCTTTCGTTTGAAGTGTCAATGGTTATAGAGACCGGATATACAGTAAGCGGCAGAATAAAAACCGCCAGCAAAAACATAAATTTTCTTAAAAACACAGTTTTTATCCCTTTCAACGTTAAATTCCTCCGTGTCGTCCGCATTAACCGGTTCACCATCATGCAGCAACCATTTTATAACATCGGTTTTTCAAAGTCAACAAGGCATAATGATATTGACAAAAACCTTTATTTATAATAAAATTCATCATTATTTTGAAAATCTTAAGGAGGTTTTTTAAAGCAATGCCAAATTTAAACGCGTCAAAGAAAGATTTAAGGAAAACAAAGAAAAGGACGGCAAGCAACAGCGCCGCACTTCATAAGTTAAGGACTCTTATGAAAAAAGCAAAAGCATCAAAGGACCCAAAAGAAGTCATTGAAGCTGTTTCTTTTATTGATAAAGCAGCCAAAAAAGGCATCATCAAAAAGAACGCGGCATCAAGGTATAAAAGCAGAATCGCGGCAGCCGTTAAGGTAAAAACAGCTTAATTACCTGTTTTTTTCTTCTAATAAAGTAAACAGCCTTTCAAACATAACGGTTAACACAGGCTTGGCAAGATCACGGTGGGAAAGTTTAATCTTCCTGTCGGCTTCCCTGAAAATAGAGACAACTTCTTCATAACGGACCTTCTTGAAAAAGCGGGTCCGTTTTTCTTTTTCTATAAAGAACACTTTCCCGCCAAGCACGGCCCTTGCCCTGAAAGCATTTCCGGTCATATCATAAAGGATATAAATATACAGGTCTTTTATTGACGCAAACACAGTGCCCAAAATAGCTTCCGGGCTGCTGTCTTCAAAAAGGGCGTCAAGAATTTTATACGTCCTGGCCGGATTATTATTCTGAACAGATGCCACCAGCGACCAGATGTCATATTCTTTTGTCACGCCGCGGACAGCGTTAAAATCATCTTTTGTTATTTCTTTTCTTTCGCCTGCAAACAGCATAAGCTTGTCCAGTTCATTCTTTATGGAGGCAATATCGCCGTTTGATTCCGTTACAATATATTCAGAAACATCGCTGTCAACGGTTATCCCGTTTTTTGCGGCGTAATCGGTTATCCATTTGCCCGGCAGTTCTGCCGCCTGATTCTTTGAAACTTCTATAAGATTCTTTTTGCCAATTCCTCGTTTTTTTAGTTCTTCCCTGCGCGGCGCGGTTATCTCTCCTGAAGTTGTAAGCACAACGCATGTGCCCGGCGGAATTGAGGGTAATAAATTAAAGACTTTTTCAAGGTCGTCTTTTTTAAGTTTATAGAATTCTTTCATAATGACCAGTTTGGCGGGTGAAAACATGGAAGCGGTTAATGCGCCTTCTATGGCTTCATTTACGGAGGTTTCTTTATCAGAAAAATCAAACGGCTGAACCGCAGACGGGTCATCATGCCCGTTAAAAAGGCCTTCGCGTATCTGTCCTGTCACTTCACCGGTATAAAAATCATCTTCTGCGGCTATTATGTAAAATGATTCCGGTTTTGAAAAAGAAGATGCCATCTTAATCTTTCATCTCAAAGAAGGTCATTGCTATTTTTCTGCCGTTTAAATACAGGTCAACATGATACAGCCCTATTTCATCCGGCAATAATCCCTGCCCGTTTTCCGGATACATCTGTTTTATTCCTATGTAGTTGGCCACAACATAAGGCAGGTATTCCCCGCTGTCCACTGTCACTTTTTTATTCTCCGCCGCGTTCTTGTCCCAGTTTAAAACCTTTTCAGCTATTACCTTACCCGTAGGCGATATTATCCTTAATTCAAATACGTTTGAATCTTCCACTTCCTGAGAGCCTGCGCCGGAATACAGCGCGTAAGGATTTTCAAACATATGGTTCCTTTGTTTCATTCCCGGCGAAGACTGTTTGGCGGGAAAAAGCAGGTATGCCCAGTACTGTACCACCTGATGCTGCGTCCTGAAAAACCAGTTGGTTGTGTCCGCGGGGTAATTATTTATAAGCCCGCTGCACGTTGTTATATGCCCGGTAAGCACAGGCGAAGTTTTCGCGCCAAAAAGCGCGGCTGAAAACGCAGTCAATATAACCGCTAATATTAACCGTTTCAATTCATGCTCCCGTATATCACTCTTCTCATCACCTTATTGGCAAGCTGGTCAAGCACCCGCTGCCTGGCGCGTTCTTCATCTTCTGCCGGCATTCCAAGGTTGTTCACGACATAATACGTGGTCTCTTCCCACATGTCCTTTGTAAGCCAAAGCTCGCGCTGCTGCTTATTGTCAAAAAACGTTATATTAACGTATATCCTTAACCTGTACTGCTGCGGCACCTGGTTTGTGTCAAAAAGAATAGGTGTCTGCACGTATTTAGTAATAACACATTTAATAACCGCGTCAGACTTGTATTCATCCAGTATTGTCACCCTGCCGTCGGCAAGAAATTCATCTATTGTCTTTTGTGTCACGTACTGCTCCAGGCCATATTTGTCGGTCTTATTCAGAAATACCGGCACAGAAATTGTCTTAACATCCGGCGCAAGATTGGGCTGTGGAATGTAAGTGGCGCAGCCGGCTGCCAGCGCCGCCAGAACCAGAAGGCTTAACATAACTTTTTTCATATTATATCCTCCTATAATGAAATTAATTTATTTTACTACAATATTAAACAGTTTGTTTGGTACAAATATCTTTTTTACGGTTTCTTTGCCTTTTGTCCATTCAAGTACTTTTTCTGACGCAAATGCCGCGGCTTCCGCTTTATCCTGCGGGGCGTTAAAATCAAGTTTAATCTTATCCCTTATCTTTCCGTTTACCTGCAATACAAATTCAACCGTGTTTTCAATCGTAAGCGCCTCATCATAAACAGGCCATTTTGCCTTAAATACGCTTTCTTTATTTCCAAGCATTTCCCAAAGTTCTTCGCTGAAATGCGGGGTCATAGGAGCCATTAAAAGCGCCATTGATTTAATTACAAACTTGATAAGCGGCGCGTCTTTGGACGGATCCAGCTCTGTCGCGCTTACAGTATTAAACAGCTCCATAAGCGATGCTACCGCGGTATTAAACTGCTGTTCCACGCCGATATCATTTGTAACCTTTTTAATTGTCTGGTGTGTTTTTCTTACAAGTTTCTGTTTAGCTTCATCAAGCGCGGAGTAATTAACTGTATCCGAAGCGCCTTTAACCTGATCGATATATTGGGTAAACTTTCTCCATATCCTGTTAATGAACCTGTAAGAACCCTCTACCGCCTCGTCATTCCATTCAAGGTCGGCCTGCGGCGGCGCCGCAAACAGCATGAAAAGCCTTGCGGTATCAGAACCGTACTTTTCTATCATATCATCAGGGCTTACGGTATTGCCCTTGGATTTGGACATCTTAAAACCGTCCTTAATTACCATGCCCTGCGTAAGCAGTTTTTTAAAAGGTTCGCCACAGCTTATTAAACCAAGGTCGCGCATTACATAGGTAAAAAATCTGGCATAAATAAGGTGCATGCAGGCGTGTTCCGGCCCGCCTACATACTGGTCAACGGGCAGTTCTCTTGCGGCTGCTTCTTTTCCTATCGGAAGTTTTTCATTTTTTGAATCGCAGTAACGGACAAAATACCATGAAGAATCCACAAAAGTATCCATTGTGTCAGTCTCGCGCCTGGCGTCACCGCCGCACTTTGGGCATTTTACGCTTAAAAATGACTTTGATGTTTCCAGCGGATTGCCCTTGCCTGAAAATTCAATATCACGCGGAAGCTTTACAGGAAGGTTTTCTTCCTTTTCCATAACTATGCCGCACTTATCGCAGTAAATCGCGGGTATGGGCGTTCCCCAATAACGCTGGCGCGACAACAGCCAGTCTTTTAATCTGTAATTTATCTCTATCTTTGCCATGCCTTTATCATTCATCCAGGAGGCAATTTTTTTCTTGGCTTCACTATTATTTATCCCGTCAAATTCGCCGGAATTTACAAGCATGCCTTCATCTTCATACGCGTCTGTCATCTCTTCAAGCTTAAGCTGTTTATCTTTCGGCTGAATTACCACTATCATCGGCAGGTTATATTTTTTCGCGAACTTAAAGTCGCGCGAATCGTGTGTGGGAACCGCCATAATTGCCCCTGTGCCGTAATCCATAAGAACGTAATTTCCTATCCAGATGCGTACCTTTTTTCCGTTAACCGGGTTTATCGCGGTCTCTCCCGTATCCACTCCCTCTTTTTCAAGGGTTAAAAGCGTGTCAACAGTGACATCCATTTTTTTCACTTTATCCCTAAACGCGTCTATTTCTTTCTGTTTTTCCGCGGTTGCTTTTGCCCTAATTCTATCCACCATCGGGTGCTGCGCGGCAAGAACCACATATGTAGCGCCAAAGATAGTATCCGGCCTTGTGGTAAATACAGGTATTTCTTCGCCTGTTTTTTCTTCCTTAAAAAGTATCCTTGCGCCTTCGCTTCTGCCTATCCAGTTTTTTTGCATGGCAATAACGCGTTCAGGCCAGTCAATTTTATTATGCCCGTCAAGCAGTTCCTGTGAATAAGCCGTGGTCTTAAAGAACCACTGGGTTAAGTCTTTCTGGACAACCGTATTTTCGCAGCGCCAGCATTTGCCTTCCTGCACCTGTTCGTTTGCCAGAACCGTTCCGCATGATTCGCACCAGTTAACGGCGGAAGCTTTCCTGTAAGCAAGCCCCTTTTCAAAAAACTTAATAAAAAGCCACTGATTCCATCTGTAATAAGATTCGTCGCAGGTGGCAAGTTCCCTGTCCCAGTCGTATGACATTCCAAGTTTTTTAAACTGACCGCGCGCGTGTTCAATATTCTTTTTTGTCCATTCAGCGGGATGAACGTTATTTTTAATCGCGGCGTTTTCCGCGGGCAATCCAAAAGCGTCATATCCCATAGGATGAATTACGTCTTTTCCCTGCATTCTGTTGTAATGCGCAAGCACGTCGCCTATGCTGTAAACGCGGATATGCCCCATATGAAGGTATCCCGAAGGATACGGAAACATTTCAAGGATATAATATTTTTCTCCCTTTCCTGTTGCCTTAAATGTCCTGTTTCCTTCCCATTTTTTATGCCACTTTTCTTCTGTTTGTTTATGCGGATAATGCTCTGACATATATAATTTCCTCCTGGATTTGTAAACAATGGATAAATTATATCACGAAAAAACCGGAAGATGAAAGATAAAAAATAGACGCTTTGATGCTTGGAAGTTTAGATGCTTGGTTAAAACTGGTTGGTACGCGCAAAAGCAGGCGGGATAAGCGCGGGCATTTAGCATTTCGTTTTTATATTGTAGAGACGCGATATATTGCGT